>JBQGCR010000287.1:0-2179 GCA_052038585.1 Kineosporiaceae bacterium | reverse complement strand
TGCGCCAGCGCCGGCTCGGGGACGTCCCCGTCGCCGGGTCGGGCAGCCCCAGTGGGCTCGACCATGGCTTCTCCTCGGTGCGTCGATCTCAGCACGAAACGGCGAGAACCGTACATCTCGCCAGCAACCATCGGTAATCGGGGCGACACGCATCGCCGCTGCCGTCCCCGGCCGCCGGCGCGTGGGTACCGTCGTCGGGTGCCCCCTGCCGACCGCTACGCCGGCGACGTCGTCGCCGCCTCCCGGCGCCGCCGCGAGCTGCCCGAGACGCCCGCCGAGCCCGGGCTCGTCGTCGAGGACGTCCAGACCGGCTGGGTCGGCGCGGTGCTGCGCACCGAGAAGAGCGGCGGGGTCCACCTCGTCGTCCTCGAGGACCGCAACGGTCGCACCCGCTCGTTCCCGCTCGGTCCCGGCTTCTGGGTCGACGGGGCGCCCGTGCGCCTCGTGCCCCCGCGGGCGGCCGCGCCGGTCCGCCCGACCCGCACGGCGTCCGGCTCCGTCGCGGTGACCGGTGCGCGGGCCCGGGTCGCGCGGGCCTCGCGGATCCTCGTCGAGGGCCGGCACGACGCCGAGCTCGTCGAGAAGGTCTGGGGCGACGACCTGCGGGTCGAGGGCGTCGTCGTCGAGATGCTCGACGGCGTCGACGACCTGCTCGAGGCGCTGCGCCGCTACGAGCCCGGGCCGGGCCGGCGGATCGGGGTGCTCGTCGACCACCTCGTCGAGGGCTCGAAGGAGTGGCGCGAGGCGTCCGCCGTCCTCGCCAGCCCGCGGGTCCGCGCGCACACCCTCGTCGTCGGCCACCCGTACGTCGACGTCTGGGCCGCGGTCCGGCCCGAGCGGGTCGGCCTGCGGCGCTGGCCGGACGTTCCGCGCGGTCAGCCGTGGAAGGAGGGCGTGCTCGCCGCGCTCGGCTGGCCGCACGCGACGCAGCGCGACGTCGCGCTCGGCTGGCGGCGCATCCTCGGCACCGTGCGCTCGTGGACCGACCTCGAGCCGGCGCTGCTCGGCCGGGTCGAGGAGCTCATCGACTTCGTCACCGGCGACGAGACCGACCGCTGACCGGACCGTGCGGGTAGGGCTGTCCCCCGCCCGGATCCGGGCGGTCGCCGGATCCACGCAACCGGGGACGGACTCCTAACGTCGAGGTCAGACACAAGGAGGTCTCCATGAGCCAGCCCACGGACTCCCGTCCGTTCGTCGAGAACCCGTACGCCGCCCCCGGCGCGGCCCGACCGCTCGCCCCTGCCGACGAGCGCAACTGGGCCGTCGGCGCCCACCTGTCCGGCTTCGCCGCCGCCTGGGTCGCCCTCGGCTTCCTCGGCCCGCTCGTCGTCCTGCTCGCCGCCGGCGAGCGCTCGCCGTTCGTGCGGCGGCACGCCGTCGAGGCGCTGAACTTCAACCTCAGCACGCTGCTCTACGCCGTCGTCAGCGGCGTCCTCGTCATCCTGCTCATCGGCATCCCGATGCTGCTGGCCGTCGGCCTGCTCTACCTCGTGGCCGTCGTCCTCGGCGCCGTCGCGGCGAGCCGTGGCGAGGATTACCGCTACCCGCTGTCGATCCGGTTCGTGAAGTAGCGCCACAGGTCCTGTGCCACAGGTCCCACCCCGCAGCGCCGCCCGGGCCTAGGCTCGGGCGGCGAAGGAGGTCCGTCCGATGACCGAGAACACCCCGCCCGCGCCCGACCCCCAGCCGCAGCCGCAGTGGCAGCAGCCGCAGGGGCAGCAGCCGCAGGGACAGCAGCCCCAGTGGCAGCAGCCGCCCGCCGGCGCCGCGTACCCGCCGCCCCCGGGGTACGCCGCTCCCCCGCCGTACCCGCAGCAGCCCTCCGTGCCGGGGTACGGCCAGCCGCCGGTGAGCCCGTCCGACGCGCGGATGTGGGCGATGCTGTCCCACCTCGGCGGGATCTTCTTCTCCTTCATCGCCCCGCTCGTGGTGTACCTGATCTACAAGGACCGGGACGCGTTCGTCCGGGACCAGTCCGCCGAGGCGCTGAACTTCCAGATCACGCTCGCGATCGGCTACCTCGTGAGCATCGTCCTGGCGTTCGTCCTCATCGGGTTCCTGCTGATGTTCGTCCTCGCGATCGGCGGCCTCGTGCTCATGATCCTCGCGGCGGTCGCGGCGAACCGGGGCGAGCGCTACCGCTACCCGCTCACCCTGCGCCTGGTGAGCTGAGCCC
>JBQGCR010000286.1:0-4118 GCA_052038585.1 Kineosporiaceae bacterium | reverse complement strand
CGACGTCGGCGAGCCGGACGCCGCGGGCCAGCTCGCCGAGCGGGGTGTCGAGCACCGCGAGCAGGCCGTCGACGAGCGTGCCGGCGTCGACGCCCGCGGCCCGGGACGCGCCGGCGGCCTCGCAGCGGGCCGCCACCTCGGCGCGCAGGTCCGCCGCCGTCGGGTCGACGGTCTCGAGCACCTCGTGGACGAGCGTGCCGAACGCCGTGCCGCCCGGCAGGTCGCTCATCGGCGACGGCAGGTCGCGACCCACCTCGACGCGCGGGTCCGGCTGCGCCGCAGCGCCTCCGGCCGCGGCGGCGCCGGCGTCGTCGGCCAGGACGTCGGCCTCGTCGTCCGTGGCCGCCGTCTCCGGCTCCGTCGCGACCCCCGGCACCGGCTCGCCGTGCGCCGCGGCGGTCAGCGCGGTGTACGACGTGCGCCGCCACCGCAGGTCGAGCGGGCGGGCGAGGACGGCGAGCCCCAGCGGCGCGCCGTCGCCGTCCTGCGGCGCCCACCGGACCGGCGCGGCCGCCGTGACCGTCTCGACGGCGACCGAGCCGCCGGCCCGGGCCGCGCGGCGGGCGAGCGCGTCGGCGACGTCGTCGTCCGCCCAGGACGACACGGACTCCGGCGGCACGGTCCGGGGCGCGTAGTCGGCGAGCAGCACGCGGGTCAGCGGCCCGGTGCGGCTGTTCCTCGACGGCGCCCAGTGCAGGACGACCTGGACCGCGGCCCGGGTGAGCGCCACGTAGAGCAGCCGCAGGTCCTCCCCGTGCTCCTCGGCGAGGTGGCGTCGCCAGGCCGCGGGGACCGTGCGGTCCCCGGCGCCGACGTGGAGGATCCGCCGGCCGGCGTCGTCGTGGAAGCGCATGACCCGCGGCGGGTCGTCGGGCTCGTGCCGGTCCCACGCGAAGGGCACGTAGACGACGGGGAACTCCAGGCCCTTGCTCGCGTGGACGGTGACGACCTGGACGGCGGCGGCGTCGGTCTCCAGCCGCCGGGACCGCTCCTCGGCGTAGTCGCTCGACGCCTCGTCGATCCGCCGGCGCAGCCAGTCGGTGAGCGCGGACGTCCCGAGCCGCTCGGTGACCGCCGCCAGGTGCAGCGCCTGGGCGATGTGCCGCAGGTCGGTGAGCCGCCGCTCACCGGCGTCGGTCCCGAGGAGCCGGCGGGCCAGGCCGTCGGCCCCGGCCGCCTCGAAGAGCCCGGCGACGCCGCGCCGGGCGAGCAGCCCCGCCCAGCGCCGCACCCGGTCCGCGAGGTCGTCCCGGTCGTCCTCGGTCGCCGCGGCAAGGACGTTCGCGGTCCAGCCGACGAACGGGGTGAGCGCGAGCGCGGCCGCCCGCCCGCGGCTGCCCGGCTGCTCGAGCGCGGTGAGCAGCGTGAGCCAGTCGCGGGCCGCGGGCGTCCCGAAGACGCTGAGCTGCCCGGAGACGACGGCGGGCACACCGGCGTCGACGAGCGCGGCCCGGACGGTGTGCGCGTCGTCGTTGCGCCGGGCGAGGACCGCGACGTCGGCCGGCCGCAGCGGCCGCCAGCCGCCCAGCGCCTCGTCCCACAGCCGCGAGGCGCCGAGCTGGGCGACGACGTCGGCGGCGACGTCGGCGGCGATCGCGGCGCGGACGTCCTTGACGCCCGGGTTGCGGGTGCGTCCCACGCCGAGCAGCCCGCGGGTGAGCTGCCGCACCCGGACCGGCGCACCGCCGTCGAACCGGCGCTCCGGCTGCCCGGGCCGCCGCGCCGCGTCGACGGACGCGACGGCGATCCGCTCGTCGCCGAGCGCCGCCCCGCGCAGCACGTGCTCGAGCCCGTGGAGGACGGCGGCGTCGCTGCGCCAGTTCGTCGTCAGCGTCGCGGTGTGCCCGGCGTCCTCGGCGGCCCGCAGGTACGTCACGACGTCGCCGCCCCGGAAGGCGTAGATCGCCTGCTTGGGGTCGCCGATGAGGACGAGCGTGCGGTGGCCGTGGAAGGCGGTGCGCAGGATCTGCCACTGGACGGGGTCGGTGTCCTGGAACTCGTCGACGAGGACGACGCGGTAGCGCGAGCGCACCCGGTCGACGGCCTGCGGGCCGGTCACGGGGTCGGTGAGCGCGTCGCGCAGCAGCACGAGGAGGTCGTCGTAGTCGAGCAGCCGGCGGGCGCGCTTGCGCCGGTCGAGCTCGGCGCACACCTCGCGGGCGAAGGTGACGAGGTGCCCGGCGACCGAGCCGTCCGCGGCGGAGCGCGGCTCGAGCAGCGCCTGCGGGTCGCCGGCGGCGGCGCGGGCCGCCTCGCGGGCCTGCGCGACGGTGATCGCCGGGTCCGCCGTCGCGCTCCACAGGCGCAGGTACACGTCGTCGACCACCTCGTCGACGAGGTCGGCGGTGTCGGGCAGGAGGACGGCGTCGGCGTCGACGTCCCCGGCGACGCCGAGCGAGGTGAGCATCTGCTGGCAGAACCCGTGGGTCGTCGCGATCGTCGCGGCGTCGAAGTCGGCGCCGGCCGCGGCGAGCCGCTCCCGCCGGGCCGCGAGCTCGGCGGCGTCGCAGGCGGCCAGGTGCGCGACGAGCGGGTCCCGGGACGCCGCGGCGTCGGCGGCACCCAGCCCGCGCTCGGCGGTCGCGATCCGGTCCCGGACCCGGTCGCGCAGCTCGGACGTCGCCGCGCGGCCGAAGGTCACGAGCATGAGCTCGGCGAGCGGGGCCCCCAACTCGGCGACGTAGCGGACGGCGAGCGTCGCGATGGTGAAGGTCTTGCCGGTGCCCGCGCTCGCCTCGAGCAGCGTCGTCCCGGTCGGCAGCGGCCCGAGCAGCTCGAAGGGCTCCGGGTCGGTGAGGAAGCGCGTCACGCGATCCGCCCCTCGTGCTCGAGCAGCGGCGTCCACACCCGCATCGCGAGGGCCCCGAGGCCGCTCGTGTCGCCGTCCCGGGTCCACGCGGCGTCGTCCGGGGCCGCCTCGCCCGCCATGACGGCGAGGTCGACGCCCTCGCCCCAGACGAGCGCGTGGTAGGGGTCGAGCCGCTCGCCGAAGCGCCCCTCCCACTCGCGGCGGGCGGCCTCGAGCGCCTGGACGACCTCCTCGCGGCCGACCCGGGAGCGCGCGTAGGCGAGCGCCGTCTTCGGCGGCAGCGGGAGCGGCAGCGTCTTGGCCCGCTCGCGGACGCGCAGCAGGTCCTCCAGCCACGTCCCGGCCTTCGCCGGGTCGGGCTTGCGCAGCACCGAGGTCATCGCCCCGCCGGTCCGCCGGCCCACGGTCACCGCGCGCCAGTCCTCCTCGGGCCGGCTCACCGTGAGCGCGAGCAGCTGGGCCCAGGCCCGCAGCCGGTGCTTCGCGCCGAGCCGGGAGTACATGCTCCGCACGACGGTGCGGCCGTGCACCCCGGGCACGCTGCCGACGACGAGGCCGCCGCGGCCCAGGGCCGCCGAGACGTCGACGACCTGCGCCGGCTCGGCGACGAACGGCCGCGCCTGGACGTAGAGGTCGCGCACGCGGGACTGCACGGCGTCGAGCCCCGCCCGGCCGAGCTCGCGCGGCGGCAGGACGCCGCGGCGCCACTGCGCCGCCCGGGCGGCCTCCGGGGCCACCCCGTCGAGGGCGGCCTCGAGCATCGCGTCGCCGAGCCCCCACTCGACGAGGGCGCCGAGCTCGAGCGGCAGCCGGTCCTCGACGTCGTCCACCTCGGCGGGCAGCTGCACGTCGAGCCGGCGCCGGACGAACCACTTGACCGGGTGCTCGAGCATCTCGACGAGGTCGTCGAGGTCGACCTCCGCGAGGTCCTCGCGCGGCTGCGCCGGCAGCGGCCCCTCGAGGAACACCGGTGCGGCCGTGCGGGTCCCGCGGGCCGCGCCGGCGGCCTCGTGGGCGAACCGGTCGAAGCTGAACGGCCGCGGGACGGCGAGCGCGCCGGGGCCGAAGTTGCGCTCGACGACCGGCTGGACCGGGTGCCGGACGACGACGTGCTCGCGGGCCGCCCGGCCGGGGGCGGCGGCGGCCGGGGGGGGGCGGGCGGGGGGCAGCGCGGCGGCGACCCCGACCCGCGGGCGGAGGACCGCCAGCTGCTGCTCGACGCCGTCACGTCGGCGACCTCGACCCTGGTCGTCCTCTACACCGGCACCGACGCCCGCACGGGCGAGGAGCTGCGGCCCGCCGTGCCCGT
>JBQGCR010000285.1:0-1729 GCA_052038585.1 Kineosporiaceae bacterium | reverse complement strand
CATCCGCCGGGAGCACCTGGGGACGGCCCTGCGGGCGCGTCGGACGCACCGGCTACCGTCGGTGCCGTGACGGGCACGGGGGAGCGGGCGCAGCCGCAGCAGGCGGCGTTCCCCGGCATGCCCGAGCCCCTGTGGGGCGGCAGCCCGAGCAAGCTGCTCACCTTCCTCGACTGCCCGCGCCGCTACCGCCTGGCCTACCTCGACCGCCCGCGCCCGCCGGCCCGGGCGCAGCGGGCCCACACCTCGCTCGGCAACGCCGTCCACAACGCCCTGCGCGACTGGTGGGACCAGCCCGAGCGCACCCCGCAGGTCGGCGCCCGACTCGTGGAGAAGGCCTGGATCGACGTCGGGTTCCGCGACGCCGCCCAGTCCGCCCGATGGCAGGCGCGTATGCAGGATGCGGTCGTCGCCTACCTCGAGCGCTCCGGCCCGCAGCAGCGGCCGGTCGGCATCGAGCGCACCGTCTCGTTCGTCAGCGACGACCTGCGCGTGCAGGGCCGCATCGACCGGCTCGACGACCGCGACGGCGAGCTCGTCGTCGTCGACTACAAGACCTCGCGCCAGGTCTCGACCGACGACGACGCGCGCACCTCGCTGCCGCTCGCCCTGTACGCCGCGGCCGTCTGGAAGATGTTCCGCCGCCCCGTGCGCCGGGTCGAGCTGCACCACGTGCCGTCGGGCACGGTCGCCGCCCACGAGCACACCGGCGAGTCGATCGGCCGGCACGTCGAACGGGCGCGCTCGATCATGCGCGACGCGCGCCGGGCCGACGCCGACTTCGCCCGTCACGGGGCGGAGTCGACGATGTTCCCCGCCGTCACCGGGCCGCTGTGCGGCTGGTGCGACCTGCGGGCCCACTGCCCCGAGGGGCAGGCCGCGGCGCCCGAGAAGGCGGACTGGGCCGCGCTCGAGGACTGAGGGCGCCCGCCCGCTCAGCCGAGCTCCTCGAGGACCGCCGGCAGCACCTCGTGCATGTCGCCGATCACCGCGTAGTCGGCCTTGGTGACCATCGGGGCGTCGGCGTCGGTGTTGACGGCGATGATCGTCCGGCTCGAGGCGCAGCCCGCCCAGTGCTGGATCGACCCCGAGATGCCGCAGGCGAGGTAGAGGTCGGGCGCGATGCGCGAGCCGGTCTGGCCGACCTGCTCGTGGTGCGGGCGCCAGCCGAGCGAGGTGACGACGCGCGAGACCCCGACGGCTCCGCCGAGGCGCTCGGCGAGGGCGTCGACGGCCGCGAAGCCGTCCGGCCCGCCCGCGCCGCGGCCCGCGCCGACGACGACCTTGGCCGCGGTCAGCCCCGAGCTGTCGCCCTGCTCGCGCCGCTCGACGCGGACCACCTGGGCGCGCAGGTCCTTGGGGTCGACGGCGACGGCCAGGGGTTGCACGCGCGCCTCGCCGGGGGCGTCGGCGGCGGTCGGCTCGACGGCGTGCCCCGCCATCGACAGCAGCCGGACCCGGCTCGGGACCGTCGCCCGTTCGAGGGCGGCGCCGCCGACGCCCTGACGCTGGACGACGCGCGGCGACAGCGACTCGACGGCGACGACGTTGGCGGCCATCCGCAGCCCGCGGCGGGCGGCGACGTGGGCGAGGACCTCGTTGCCGCGGTTGGTGCCGCCGGCCATGACGACCACGGCCTTCTGCTGCTCGCGCGCGGCGATCACGGCGCTGGCGTGGGCGGCGCCCGAGAACCGGGTGAGGTCGGGGGAGTCGGCGTGCAGCACGGTGCGCA
>JBQGCR010000284.1:0-4991 GCA_052038585.1 Kineosporiaceae bacterium | reverse complement strand
GACGTGGCTCGGGACGACGGCGGGCACCCGCCGCCGGCACGTCCAGCCGCGCGGGACGATCGAGCTCACCGGCAAGTCGCACGCCCGCAGCCGGTCGACGTGGGTCGGCCGCGGGACGCGGGACTTCACCGACGTCGACGTCCGCGCCCTCGACGCCCAGGTGGTCGAGCGGCTCGGCTGGCAGGCCCGCCGGGTCGACGTGCGCCCGGGCCGCTGGGACACGGTGCTGCCGCCGGAGGCCGTGGCCGACTTCCTCGTCTACCTCTACTGGGAGTCCGGCGCCCGCTCCGCGCACGAGGGCCGCAGCGTCCTGTCCCGTCCCGGGGGCGGCACCCGGCACGGCGAGCGGCTGTCCGACCTGCCGTGGACCCTCGAGTCCGACCCCGCGCTGCCGGGGCTGGAGTGCTCCGACGTCGTCCTCGCCGGGTCCTCGGGCGAGTTCGGGTCCGTCTTCGACAACGGGCTGCCGGCGACGGCGCAGCGCTGGGTCACCGACGGCGTCCTCACCGCGCTGCCGTCGACCCGCTTCACGTCCGGGCTGACCGGCCTGCCGCTGGCGCCCGCCGTCGACAACCTGCGGCTCACGCTGCCGGACGACGCCCCCGCGCGGCAGGGCGCCGAGTCGCTCGAGGACCTCGTCGCCGGCCTGTCCGACGGCCTCCTCGTGACGTGCCAGTGGTACATCCGCGAGGTCGACCCGCTGACCCTGCTCCTCACGGGCCTGACCCGGGACGGGGTCTACAAGGTCGAGGGCGGCGAGGTCGTCGGCGCGCCGCCGAACTTCCGCTTCAACGTCTCCCCGATGGACGTCCTGCGCCAGACCGAGGCGGCCACCGCCTCGCGGCCGACGCTCTCGCGGGAGTGGGGCGAGTGGTTCACCCGGGCCTCGATGCCGGCGCTGCGCGTGCGCGACTTCAACATGTCGTCGGTGTCCGAGGCCTCGTAGCGGGACTGCGCAAGTCCGGGCCCGGCCCGCCCCAGGTGTCGCGGGCGCGGGCCGGGGGACCTACCGTTGCCTGGTGGCAGTCTCCCGGCCTGACGGTCCCGGTGCGGTCTACAGCATCACCGGAGCCGCCACCCCTCACTCCGACGACCTCAACGCCCGCATGGGCAAGTACCTGGTGTCCATGGCGGTGCGCACGGCGTGCGTCGTCGGAGCGGTCGTCGTCGGCACCGGCACCTGGTACTTCTGGGTGCTCGTCGTCGGTGCCGTCTTCCTGCCCTACGTCGCGGTGCTCCTCGCCAACGCGGGCGGCTCCCGCCGGGGTGCGGGGCCGGCTGCCGTCGACCACCGCAGGTCCGCGATCGAGGCGCCCGCCGAGCACGTCGTCCTCGAGGGCACCGTCCACGCGCCCCCACGCCCGCGCGACGACGAAAGCCGCTGAGACTGAACGATTAACGCCTCCTGCGTCCGGGTGACACGCCTTCTCGTGACACGACGCGGTGGCATACTGATCGGGACGCGCCCTGTCTCCCCCGTCGGGGCGCGGCATGACGCCGGGCGGCATCCCCCGTGGCCGCCCGGCGTCCCCATGCCCGGCCGGCCCCGCCCGTCCGCCCGCCGCTGCGGCCCCGACCGCCCCGGCACCGCGCCGCGGGCGCCGATCGGCGAGGATGGAGGGGTGCTCGGTCCCCTCGACGGCGGCGTCGCCGCCGACCGCCTCGTGTGCAGCGCGCGGGGCTGCCGTGCGGACGCGGCCTGGGGGCTGCTCTGGAACAACCCGAGGCTGCACACCCCCGAACGGCGCAAGACCTGGCTCGCCTGCGACGCCCACCGCGACGACCTGACGAGCTTCCTCGCCTCCCGCGGCTTCCTCCGGTCGACGCTGCCGGTCGACGCGCTGACCGGGGACGACGACGGCGGCGGCACCCCGTGAGCCGCGTCGACTGGCCGTCGCGGCAGGAGTCCCGGGCCGCGCTCGCGCTCTTCCGCCGGCGCGGCTGGGTGCTCGCGTTCCTCGGCGTCGTCGTCCTGTCCGTCGTCTTCGTGCTCCTGGGTCGCTGGCAGTACCACCGGCACGAGGGCAAGGTCGAACGGCGCGACCGCGTCGCCGCGAACTACGACGCCGCCCCGGCCCCGCTCGCCGACGTGCTCGCGCCCGGGACGCCGGTCGACGCGGGCCTGGAGTGGCGTCCGGTGCGGGTCGAGGGCACGTACCTGCCGCAGGCCACCGTCGTCGTCCGCAACCGGCCCCGCGACGGCTCGAACGGGTACGAGGTGCTCGTGCCGCTGCGCACGGACGCCGGGCCGCTGCTGTGGGTGGACCGCGGGTGGGTCCCCGCCGGTGAGGACGCCCGCGGTCCCGGCGCGGTCCCCGCGCCCCCGGCCGGTCAGGTGACCGTCGTCGCCCGCGTCCGGCCGGGCGAGCCGCCGGCCGGGCGGACCCCGCCCGTGGGCCAGGCCCTGCGGATCGACCTCGAGGGCCTCGACCGCGACCTCGCGCGCGCCGGCGTCGAGGGCGAGCGGTACGCCGCGTACGCGGTGCTCGCCGAGGAGACGCCGGCGCCGGCGAGCGCGCCGCGGCTGCTCGAGCGCCCCGACACCGGCCTGGGGATCAACCTCGCCTACGCGGTCCAGTGGTACGGCTTCGCCGTCACCGTCTACGTGCTCCTCGGCGTGGCCGCGGTCCGCGAGGCCCGCCGGCTGCGCGCGGAGGAGGCGCCCGCCCCGCGCCCGTCGACCGGAGCACGCTGAACGCTCAAGGTGGACGGTCATCCGCTCGACAACACGGGCGAGGCGTGACCATAGGTGACCGGCGCGCCGCGGAGGTCACCCGGACGGGTGGACGGAAGGACGTGCGATGGATCTCGGGCTCAGCGACCGGGTGTACGTGGTGACGGGGGCGTCCCGCGGCCTGGGGCGTGCCTGCGCCGAGCAGCTGGCCGCCGAGGGGGCGCGGCTCGTCCTCTGCGGTCGCGACGAGGACGCGCTCGCCGCGACGGCCGCCTCGCTCGGCGGGCCCGAGCGGGCCCTCGCCGTCCCCGGCGACCTCTCGCAGCCCGGCATCGAGACCTGCCTCGTCGCCGCCGCGGTCGCCCGCTACGGGCGTCTCGACGGCGCGCTCATCAGCCTCGGCGGGCCGACCCACAGCACGGCGATGGACACCGACGACGGCGACTGGCGCCTGGCGTTCGAGAGCTTCTTCCTCGCCCCGCTGCGCCTGGCCCGGACCGTGGGCCGGCTGTCGTCGCACGAGGGCACGTCCGTCGTCCTCGTCCTGTCGTCCTCGGTGCGCGAGCCGATCGAGAACCTCGCCCTGTCCAACGGGCTGCGGCCGGGCCTGGCGATGGTCGCCAAGAACCTCGCCGACGAGCTCGGCGGTCGCAACGTGCGGGTCAACGCGATCCTGCCCGGCCGGATCGACACCGGCTCGCGGCTCGTCGACGCGGCCCGCGCGGACGAGACGCGTCGCGCGCAGGAGGCGCTCATCCCGCTCGGCCGCTACGGCGAGCCGCTCGAGTTCGCCCGCCCTGCGGTGTTCCTGCTCTCCCCCGCCGCGTCCTACGTCACCGGCACCGTCCTCGCCATCGACGGGGGCATGACCCGCTCCCTCTGACGCGCTCCCCCGTGATCATGAACGTAGGAACCGTGATCATGAACGTGAGAGCAGTGATCATGAACGTGGAAGCCGTGATCATGGATGTTACGCCGGGCCGTCGGACGGAACCTGCCGCACACTGACGGCGTGGAGACCGGCCTGCGGATGGGGACGCCGCAGGGCCGCTGGGTGCTCCTCGCCACCGTGCTCGGCTCGGGCGTCGTCATGCTCGACGGCACCGTCGTCAACGTCGCCCTCGGCCGCATCGGCGAGGACCTCGACGCCGGCTTCACCGGGCTGCAGTGGACCGTCAACGGCTACGCCCTGACGCTCGCCGCGTTCCTCCTGCTCGGCGGCTCCCTCGGCGACCGGTTCGGCCGCCGCCGGCTGTTCGTCCTCGGTGCGCTGTGGTTCGCCGCCGCCTCGCTGCTGTGCGGGCTCGCGCCGTCGGTCGGCTGGCTCGTCGCCGGCCGTGCGCTCCAGGGCGTCGGCGGTGCGCTGCTCACCCCGGGCAGCCTCGCGATCCTCCAGGCGTCGTTCGCCCGGCAGGACCGCGCCGCGGCGATCGGCGCGTGGTCCGGGCTCGGGGGGATCGCCGGCGCCGTCGGGCCGTTCGTCGGCGGCTGGCTCGTCGAGTGGTCCTGGCGGCTGGTCTTCCTCGTCAACCTGCCGCTCGTCGCCGCGGTCGTCGCCGTGGCGGCGCGGCACGTGCCGGAGTCCCGGGACGCCGACGCCGCCCAGCGGGCCGACGTCGCCGGGACCGCGCTCGCGGCCGGCGGGCTCGCCGCGCTGACCTGGTCGCTCACCGAGCTCGCGGCGTCCGGCGCCTCCCCGGTGCGCTGGGCGGCGCTCGCGGCGGGCGTCGCGCTGCTCGCGGCCTTCGTCGTCGTCGAGGACCGCTCGGACCACCCGCTCGTGCCGCCGGGTCTCTTCGCCAGCCGTGTGTTCACGACGGTCAACCTCGTCACGCTGCTCGTCTACGGCGCGCTCGGCGTCGTCTTCGTCCTGCTCGTGCTGCACCTGCAGGTCGTCGCCGGGTTCTCACCGCTCGCGGCCGGGACGGCGCTGCTGCCGATCACGCTGCTCATGCTGCTGTTCTCGGCCCGGGCCGGGGCGCTGGCCACCCGGGTCGGCGCCCGGCCGATGCTCACCGCCGGACCGCTCGTCTGCGCCGCCGGGCTGCTCCTCCTGCTCCGGGTCGGCGAGGACGCCTCGTGGCTGCTCGACGTCCTGCCCGGCGTCGCGGTGTTCGGCGTGGGCCTCACCCTGACCGTCGCCCCGCTCACCGCGACCGTGCTCGCGGCGGCGCAGGACCGCTGGGCGGGCGCGGCGTCCGGGGTGAACAACGCGGTCGCCCGGGTCGCGGGGCTGCTCACGGTCGCCGTCGTCCCCGGCCTCGCCGGACTCGCGGCCGCCGACCCGACGGACGCCGACGCCTACGCCGCCGGCTTC
>JBQGCR010000283.1:0-9793 GCA_052038585.1 Kineosporiaceae bacterium | reverse complement strand
CGCGACGCCGAGTCCGCCCGGGCCGAGGCCGACCGGCTGCGGGCCGAGGAGCTCGCGACCGCGGCCGGGGCGCTGCGCGCCGACGCGGCGGCCGTCACGGCGCTGGCGCACCAGGCCGAGGCCGCCGTGACGGAGGTCGGGGCCGCGCTGGGCGCCGTCCTCGACGCCATGGCCGCGGTCGCCGAGCGCTCCCAGGTGGCAGCGGCGCAGGCCGCCACCGGCCTGGACGTCACCGGCCGCTCCGGCGGCGAGGTGGCCCGGCTCGAGACGTCGATGGCCCGGATCGCCGAGGTCAACGCGATGATCGCGACCCTCGCCGGCCAGACGCACCTGCTCTCGCTCAACGCGACGATCGAGGCCGCCCGGGCGGGCGACCTCGGCAAGGGCTTCGCCGTCGTGGCCAGCGAGGTCAAGGCGCTGGCCAACGAGACGGCGACGTCGGCGGAGACGGTGCGCTCGGTCATCGGCACGCTGTCGGACGACACCGCCGCCGTCGCGCGCAGCTTCGCCTCGACGTCGTCCGTCGTCGAGCGGGTCAGCGCCGTCCAGGACGAGATCGCCGCTGCCGTCGCCGACGGCGCGGCGAGGCTGCGCGAGGTGTCGCTGCGGCTGGACGAGGCGGCCGCCGCGGCGCGCGACATCGTCGGCGGGGTCGAGCGCCTGGCGTCGGGCGGGCGCTGAGCCCGTCAGCGCGCCCGGCGGGCCCGGAACTCGCTCGGCGTCACGCCGTAGGCGCGGCGGAAGGCCCGGCCGAAGGACGTGAGGTCCGGCCACCCCCAGCGCCGCGCGATCTCGGTGACCGAGCGGTGGTCGGACCGGGGGTCGAGCAGGTCCCGGCGGCACCGGTCGAGGCGCTGCTGCTGCACCCACCGGCTCGACGTCGTCCCGTGGGCGGCGAAGAGGCGGTGCAGGTGGCGGGTCGAGACGTAGTGGGCGGCCGCGAGCGCGGCCGGGTCCAGGTCCGGGTCGGCCAGGTGCTCCAGGGCGTACGCCTGCACCCGGCGCAGGACGTCGTCGCCCGTCCGCGGGGCCGGCGCCGGGTCCGCGTGCTCGCACGCCACGGTCGTCACGAGCTCGGCCAGCTCGTCGGCCAGCCGCACGCCCCCGGGCGCGCTGAGGGCCGGCGGTGCGACGGCGACGTCGGCGAGCATCCGGCCGACCGTGGCGCCCAGGCCCGGGGAACCGCCGAGCGGCCGGGCGGTGAGCCCGCGCGACGTGGCCTCGTCGAGCGCGAGGCCGGCGCGCGGCCACGTGAGGACGAGCAGCTCCCAGTCGCCGCGCAGCTCCCAGCGGAAGGGCCGCGCCGTCTCGTAGAGCGCGAACTGCCCTGCGCGCAGCGGCGTCTGGCGACCGTCCTGCCCGACGACGGCGCTGCCCCGGCTCAGGAGGCCGACCTGGAGGTAGGAGATCCCGTCGTGCCGGGCGAGGGCGGGCGTGCGCCGGAACTCCTGGCTGCGCGAGGTGACCCGCGCGACCCGCAGGTGTCCGACGGTGCCGGCCTCGACCCGGCCGGCGAACGGGGCGTCGTCGTCGGCACGGATGTCGAGAGCGACGAAGTGCTCGCGGATGAGGTCGCGCCAGGGCCCGAGCCGGTCGGCGGTTGCGATCGCTTCACCCATGGACGGCCCCCGGGCTGGTCGGTGCGTCGAGGCTAGGCAGGCCCGCGGCCGATGGTCAACACGTCGCTCAGCGCCGACAGCACGTCCCTGGACGACGAACCGGCGCGCGGCCGGGCGGCGATCCTGACCGCATGACCGCCCTGGACGACGCCCCTCCCGACGTGCTGCCGACGACGGTGCGGGCGGCCTGCCCGCACGACTGCCCGGACACCTGCGCGATGGTCGTCACCGTCCGCGACGGCCGCGCGACCGAGGTCCGCGGCGACCCGGACCACCCCTTCACCCGGGGGGCGCTGTGCGTCAAGGTGAACAACTACCCGGACAAGGTCTACTCGCCGGAGCGGGTGCTCCACCCGCTGCGCCGCACCGGGCCGAAGGGGTCGGGGCAGTTCGAGCGCATCTCGTGGGACGAGGCGCTCGACCTCGTGGCCGAGCGGTTCACGGCCTCGGCCGCCGAGCACGGGCCCGAGTCGGTCATGCCGGTCAGCTACCTCGGCACCCAGGGGATCCTCAACGGGCTCAACGTCGGCGACCCCTTCTTCAACGCGATCGGCGCGACGATCTCGGAGCGGACGTACTGCGACTCCGGTGCGTGCACCGCCTACACCATGACGATCGGCGCGACGGCCGGCGTCGACCCGGAGAGCCTCGTGCACTCCCGGTACGTCGTCATCTGGGCCTGCAACATGGTCTCGACGAACCTGCACCTGTGGCCCGTCGTGGCCGAGGCGCAGCGCCGCGGCGCGAAGGTCGTCGTCATCGACCCCGTCCGGCACGCGACGGCCCGGCGCGCCGACTGGCACATCCCGATCCGGCCCGGGACGGACGGCGCCCTCGCCCTGGCGATGATGCACGTCATCATCGGCGAGGGGCTCACCGACGAGGCCTACGTGCGCGACCACACGGTCGGCTTCGACGAGCTCGCCGAGCGGGTGCGGTCCTGCACGCCGGAGTGGGCCGAGACCGAGACGGGCGTCCCCGCCGAGGACATCCGCACCCTCGCACGGGAGTACGCGACGTCCCAGCCCTCGATGATCCGCATCGGGGTCGCGATCGAACGGCACGCCGGTGGCGGCCAGACCGTCCGGTCGATCGCCTGCCTGCCGGCCCTCGTCGGCGCGTGGCGGCGCGTCGGCGGGGGCCTGCTCCAGCTGCCGCTGTGGGCGTTCCCCGTCAACTGGGGCGCGCTCATGCACCCCGAGCTCATCCGCCCCGGCACCCGCGTCGTCAACCAGTTCCTCCTCGGGCGGGCCCTGACCGGCGAGCTGGACCTGGACCCGCCGATCACCTCGCTCATGGTCTACAACTCCAACCCGGTCGTCGTCTGCCCGGAGCAGGACAAGGTCGTCGCCGGTCTCTCCCGGGAGGACCTGTTCACCGTCGTCAGCGACCACGTGCTCACCGACACCGCCCGCCACGCCGACGTCGTCCTGCCCGCGACGACGCAGCTCGAGCAGCACGACCTCATGTTCAGCTGGGGGCACTTCTACGTCACCCTGAACACCCCGGCGGTCGCCCCGCTCGGGGAGGCGGTGAGCAACACCGAGCTGTTCCGGCGGCTCGCGGCGCGGATGGGGCTGACCGACCCCGTCTTCCGCCGCACCGACGAGGAGATCATGGCCGAGGCCTTCGACTGGTCGGCACCGGCGATGCAGGGCATCACCCTGGAGTCGTTGCGCCGCACCGGGTGGGCGCGGCTGAACCTCCCCGGTCCGGACGAGTACGCGCCGCACGCCGAGGGCGGCTTCCCGACGCCGTCGGGGAAGACCGAGCTCCGGTCGTCTGTCGCCGAGGCGGCGGGCAACTTCGTCGTCCCGCTGTTCCGGCAGGGCAGCGACGAGCACCAACCCGGGGGGGTCGTCGACCCGCTGCCGCACTACGTCCCACCACGCGAGGGCCCGGACTCGGGCTACCCGTTGAGCCTGCTGTCGCCGAAGTCCCACGCGTACCTCAACTCCAGCGCGGGCAACCAGCCGGCGCAGCGGCGCGTCCAGGGCGAGCAGTCCGTGGTCGTCCACCCCGACGACGCGGCAGCGCGCGGGATCACGGACGGCTCGACGGTCCGGGTGCGCAACGACCGCGGCTCGTTCCTCGCGACGGCGAAGGTCTCCGACGAGGTCGCCCCGGGCGTCGTCGTCTCGCCGATGGGTGGCTGGCGGACCAACGCGCGGGGCGGCTCGACGGTCAACGCGGTCAACCCTGTCGTCTTCGCCGACCTCGGCAACGCCCCGACCTTCTCGGACAGCCGCGTCGAGGTGGAACCGGCCGGGTAGGCCGGTGCAGCCGGGCGGACCGCAGCACGGCTGGTCCGCCCGGCTGCGCCGGCCCACCCGGCGTCAGGCGCGGGCGCGGCGCCGCTCCGGGACCGCGGCGACGTCGACGGCGTCCGCCTGCGGCGCAACGGTCTTCGGGACGCCGAGCGGCCGCTCGAACCCCTCGGGGACGAGCAGGTCGTCCGGCGTCAGCTCGTGGATGCTGCTCTTGCCCAGCGCCATGAGCGTCGAGTCGATCCCGAGCCGGAAGATGTCGAGGACGTTCTCGACGCCCGCCTGCCCGTTGGCGCCCAGGCCCCACAGGTACGCCCGGCCGACGAGGCAGGCCTTGGCGCCGAGGGCGAGGGCCTTGACGACGTCGGAGCCGCGGCGGACCCCGCCGTCGAGGAGCACGTCGACCTGGTCGCCGACGGCGCGGGCGACGGCGGGCAGCGCCCGGCTCGAGGCGGGGGTGCCGTCGAGGTTGTTGCCGCCGTGGTTGGACACGCTGATCGCCGAGACGCCGGCGTCGACCGCGCGCAGGGCGTCGTCGACCCGGATGACGCCCTTGAGCAGGAACGGCCCGTCCCACTGCTGCCGCAGCCAGGCCACGTCCTCCCAGGTGGGCGGCGGCGTGAACATCCACTGGCCGTAGGCGGCGAAGAAGCCGGGCTGGTCCTTGGCGGGCGTGCCGGGGTCGGCCATGTTCGGCACGGACAGGCCGGGCGGGCGGCCGGTGCGGGCCCACTGGAGGAACCAGCGCGGGCGCGCGATGGCCTCGGGGGACTGCCGGATGATCGTCTTGAGGTCGATCTTCTCGGGGATCTTCGGGCTGCCCCAGTCGCGGGCGTGGGAGAACGACCAGTCGAGGGTGAGGATGATGCCCTTGGCGCCCGCCTGCCGGGCCCGGTCGAGCCGGGCGAGGATGTCGTCGCGCGAGCCGCACCAGTAGACCTGGAAGAACGTCTTGTCGTTGGCGGCGACGACCTCCTCGATCGGCTTGGAGGCGAACGAGGACAGGCCCATCGCGGTGCCGCGCGCGGCGGCGGCCCGGGCGACGGCGACCTCGCCGTCGGGGTGCACGGCCTGCACGCCGGTGGGGGAGATGACGACGGGCAGGGCGATCTCCTGGTCCATGACCGTCGTCGTCATGGACCGCTCCGCCTTCGTCGCGGCGACGAACGGCGCGAAGCCGAGCTCGGCGAACGCGGCCTGGTTGTCGGAGAGGGTCACCCCCTTCTCCGACCCGGCGACGAGCGCCATGTAGACGCTCTTCGGCAGCCGCTTGCGCGCCCGCTCCTGGGCGACCGCGACGGTCTCGAACCAGCCCTTGCCGCTCATGCCGTGACTCCTTCGGGCGCGTAGCCGGCAAGGGGGTCGACCTCGCAGGCGCTGACGGGACGGGTGGTGCTCGGACGGCGGCGACCGATGGTCACCGGGGTCTTGCGGGAGTGGTCCTGGGACGGCCTGGGCTTGGCGCCCGCCGCCGCGAGCGCCGGCTGGCCGTGGCCCTTGACGCACTCGGGGTCCGGCCCGTCGAGGGGCAGGCCGGTGAAGAACTTCGCGGCCATGCAGCCGCCGCGGCAGTCGCCGTAGGCGCTGCACGAGGTGCACGTGCCGCCCTTCTGCGGCCGGCGCAGGTCGGCGAACAGGTCGCTCGTGCGCCACACGCCGGTGAACCCGCCCGGCTCGCGGACGTTGCCGGCCTTGAAGCTGTCGTGGATCGCGAAGGGGCAGGCGTAGACGTCACCGACGGGGTCGATGAGGCAGACGACGCGCCCCGCGCCGCAGAGGTTCAGCCCGGGCAGGGCCTGGCCGTAGGCGGCGAGGTGGAAGAAGGAGTCCCCGGTGAGGACGCCCTCGCCGTGCGCGACGAGCCAGTCGTAGAGCTCGCGCTGCTGCTCGGGCAGGACGTGCAGGTCGTCCCAGGAGTCGGCGCCGCGGCCGGAGGGGCGCAGCCGGGTGATCCGCAGCGTCGCGCCGTACCGGTCGGCGAGGGCCTTGAACGCGTCGAGCTGGGGGACGTTGTGCCGGGTCGCGACGACGCTGATCTTGAAGCCGGTCATGCCCGCGGCGGCGAGGTTCTCCATCGCCCGCACCGCGGTGTCGAACGAGCCGGGCCCGCGGACGGCGTCGTTGACCTCGGCGGTCGCGCCGTCGAGGCTCAGCTGGACGTCGACGTAGTCGCTCGCCGCGAGCCGCCGGGCCACCTCGGGGGTGATCCGCACGCCGTTGGTCGAGAACTTCACGCCCACCCTGTGCGCGGTGGCGTAGTCGACGAGCTCCCAGAAGTCCGGGCGCACCGTCGGCTCGCCGCCGCCGATGTTGACGTAGAAGACCTGCATGCGCTCCAGCTCGTCGATGACCGCCTTGCACTCGGCCGTCGTCAGCTCGCGCGGGTCGCGCCGGCCCGAGGAGGACAGGCAGTGCACGCACGCGAGGTTGCACGCGTACGTCAGCTCCCAGGTCAGGCAGATGGGGGAGTCCAGGCCGGTCTCGAAGAGGTCGACGAGCCGGGGCTGGGGCGTCGCGGTGACGGGGCGGTTCTCCGTGACGGTCACGGGGTCCTCCGGACGATCATGCCGGTGGCGGCGAGGGTGGACAGGGCGCTGACGACGTCCGGCGTCGGCGGCACGGCCGTCGTCTCGCACGCCTGGCGGGCGCTCGGCGCGGCCTGGAGGCCCTGGACCACGGCGGTGAGCCCGGGCTGCTTGAGGAACGACAGCCGGCGGGTGCCGAAGTGGTAGAGCAGGGCGCCGAACGGCTCGGGCCGCACGGCCACCTGGGGGTGCAGCCCCCAGGCCGCGTCGAGGTCGAACACCATGACTCCTCCGGCGTCAGTAGACGCCGCACATCCCGTCGATCGAGACGTCCTCGACGAGCAGGTCCTCGGTCGTCTCGTCGGTCTGGCCCTGCGGGTCGGTCTGCGGCTCGTCGATGCCCATGGCGGTCTCCTTCCGGAAGGGTGCGCTCGGTGCAGGTGGCTGCGCGGTGTGCACTGGGTCACAACCGCCGAGTGACCGGAACGCTAATGGCACTCGGTGACGAAAGGAAGGACAGGACCGCAAGCCCGTCCGTTCGGGCAGGTCCGGCGCTGCCCGGTCCGGTCAGGTGCGGGGCCGTCCGAAGCCGTCGGCGAGGCGGCGGAACGCCGCGTCGAGGATCCGGCCGAGGTCCGAGCCCGGCTCGGCGAGCCACTGCTCGTACGACGCGACGCTCGCGGCGAGCGCGAGGTGACCGAGCAGGCGCGCGTCACGGCCGTGCCGGCGGCCGAGCCGGGCGAGGGCGAAGTCGGCGACGACGTCGCGCCACGCCGCGTACCGCAGCGTCGAGTGCGCCTGGAGCGCCGGCACCCCGAGGATGAGGCTCATCCGGGTGCGGTGCCTCGCCAGCTCGGAGTCCGGGACGGCGTTGAAGGCGACGACGGCCTCCCGCAGGGCGTCCATGGGGGCCAGGGCGCCGCGCTCGTCGAGCGCCGCCGTGAAGCCGGCGAGCTGGGTGTCGAAGTCGCCCCAGACGAGGTCGTTCTTCGAGGCGAAGTAGCGGAAGAAGGTCCGGCGGGAGATGCCGGTCGCGGCGGCGATGTCGTCGACCGTCACGGCGTCGAAGCCGTGGACGACGAAGAGGTCCAGCCCGACCCGCTCGAGCTCGGCCGCGGACGTCGACGGCGGGCGCCCGGGACGCGCCGCGGAGGACCCCGCGACGTCCGGTCCGGTGGCCATGCCGTCCCTCCTCGCGACGGCGCCGGGGTCCCGGCGCCGTCTGCGAGGGTAACGATCCGCGCGGGGACGTGCCCCGGTCAGGCGAGCACGCTGCGCACGAGCCGGTCGACGACGGCGGCGTTCGGCTCGACCGTCGTCACGGCGTCGAAGTAGAGCTGGTTGGACTCGTCGGGCCCGAGCTCGACGACGCGGCCGGCGCGGACAGCTTCGAGCTGGGTCCACACCGAGCGTGCGGCGAGCTGGGGGTACCCGTCCGGCGCGTCGTCGAAGTGCATGACGAGCACGAGGTCGCCGTCGACGAGGTCGAGCTGCTCGAGCGAGATCTGGTCGAGCGCCTCGCCGGGGGTCCTCGACGGCGGCAGGGGCGCCAGGCCCAGGGCGGCTGCGGTGCGGCCGAGCGGGGAGTCGGCGTTGAAGGAGTAGACGCTGCCGTCGGTGAACGAGCACACCCCGCGCAGCCGGAAGCCCTCGGTGCGCCCGCCGAGGTCGGCCGTCAGCCGGGCGGCGACGTCGGCCACCGCGGCGTCCGTGCGCTCCTCGAGCACCGCGGCCTCGGCGTCGAGCCCGACGGCTGCGCCCACCTGGCGCAGGCTGGCCCGCCAGTCGATGAACGACGTCGCGACCGTCGGGGCGACCTCGTTGAAGCGTGGCATCGTCTCGGGGGTGGCGAAGCCGGTCTGGACGACGACGAGGTCGGGCGCCCACGCGGCGAGGCGTTCGTAGCTCGTCTCGCCGGACGTGAGGTCGTACTCCTCGAGGTCCTCGACCTTGCCGGCGAGCCAGGGCGGCGGCTGGTCCTCCCAGCGGCGGCCGTAGCCGACCGGGGTCACGCCGAGGGCGAGCAGGGCGCACAGCTCGGCGCCGTCGGTGCCGGCGACGACGCGCTCGGGCCGCGCCTCGAGCACGGTCTCGCCGTGCTCGTGCTCCACGGTGCGCGGCCAGCCGGCGCCGGTCGACCCGGAGGTGGTGGCCGAGGAGGCGGCGGGCTCGGACGCCCCGCCGCACGCGGTGAGGGCGCCGAGCGCGCCGAGGGTGCCGAGTCCGGCGGCGGAGGTGAGGAAGGACCTGCGGGTGATCACGGGAGGGGCTCCGGGACGAGGTGGGGGACGGGGCGGGGCGGTTCGGGGGGCTCGGGAAGCGCTGTGCCGCAGGGGACGACGAGCGGCCGGCCGCTCACCGGGCAGGCGACGACGACGCAGTCGAGACCGAAGACGTCGCGGACCAGCCCGGCGGTGACGACGTCCTGCGGGGCCCCGGCGGCGACGACGCGGCCGTCCTTCATCGCGACGACGTGGTGGGCGTAGCGCGCCGCCTGGTTGAGGTCGTGCAGCACCATGACGACGGTGCGGCCGTGCTCGCCGTTGAGCCGGACGACGAGCTCGAGCAGGTCCACCTGATGAGCGAGGTCGAGGTACGTCGTCGGCTCGTCGAGCAGGAGGATCGGCGTCTCCTGGGCCAGTACCGTGGCGAGCCAGACCCGTTGCCGCTGACCACCGCTCAGCTCGTCGACCCGGCGCGCCGCGAGGTCGGCCACCCCGGTGGCGGCCATCGCGGTACCCACGGCCTGCTCGTCCTGCTCCGACCACTGGCTGTACCAGCGCTGGTGCGGCGTGCGGCCGCGGGCCACGAGGTCGGCGACGGTGATGCCCTCCGGTGCGGTGCTCGCCTGCGGCAGCAGGCCGATCCGCCGCGCGACCTCGCGGGTCGGCGTCGTGTGCAGCGCGCGGCCGTCGAGCAGGACGGTGCCGCCCGCGGGGGTCAGCAGGCGGGCCAGGCCACGCAGCAGCGTCGACTTGCCCGAGGCGTTGGCACCGACGACGACGGTGACGGCGCCGTCGGGGACGGCGAGGTCCACGCCGCCGTCCGCGCCGACGACGAGCCGGTCGCCGTACCCCAGGCGCAGCTCCTGCGTCCGCAGGCCGCTCTCGGACACGCTCATGCCTGCCTTCCTCGGGTGGACCGGCGCAGCAGCCACAGCAGCACCGGGGCGCCGACGAGGGCGGTGACGGCCCCGACCGGCAGCTCGGTCGCGCCCACGCCGACGGTGGCGAAGGCGCGGCGGCCGACGAGGTCCGCGGCCAGGACGACGACGGCGCCCGCGGCCGCGCTGGCCGCCAGGGGAGGGGTCGGCGTGCCGGCGAGCCGCAGGGCGACCTGCGGCGCGACGAGCGCGACGAAGGCGACCGGCCCGGCGACCGAC
>JBQGCR010000282.1:0-7004 GCA_052038585.1 Kineosporiaceae bacterium | reverse complement strand
CGCGGCGGCGCCGCGGTCTCCGGGGGGCGGGCCCCCCGGGGGGGGGGGGGCCCCCCCCGCGCCGCGTCCGCGCACGCCCCCTACACGGCCGCCCTCTGGGCCGCGGTCGCCGGGGCCGGGATGACGCTGCTCGACGAGCGGCTCCTCGCGGCGCGGGCGGGCGTGGCGACCGGGGACGACGACCTCGACGCGATCGGCCGGCTGCGCGCCACCGGCGAGGCCTACGCGGGCTTCGCCGTCGAGGAGCCGCACCTGTTCCGGCACATGTTCGGCCCGGCGTGCGCGCACGAGAAGGACCTCCACGGGCTGCCCGGCGAGTCCGTGGCCTACCAGGTGCTCTGCGAGTGCCTCGACGACCTCGACGAGCGCGGCCTGCTCCGCCCCGGCACGCGCGAGGGGCTCGACGTCGCCGCGTGGACGATGGTCCACGGCTTCTCCAGCCTCGTCCTCGACGGCTTCCTGCCCGTCGCGCTCGGGCCGGCGCTCATCGACGTCCTGTCGCGGCTGGCGCTGTCCGACTCGGCCCGGGAGCGGGTGGCGGCGTCGGCCTGACCGCCTCGACCGGCCGGACCAGCTCCCACGGGCCGGGGCGGCCGAAGGCCCAGCCCTGCCCGACGTCCGCCCCGAGCTCGCGGCAGACCGCGGCCGTCCGCTCGTCCTCGACCCCCTCGACGACGACGTCGAGGCTCAGCGCGTGCGCGAGCTCGACGACGGATCGCACGACCTCGCGCGCCCGCGTGTCCCGGACCGCCGCGGTGACGAGCGACCGGTCGACCTTGAGCCCGTGCAGCGGCAGCCGCAGCAGGTAGCCGATCGAGGAGTACCCGGCCCCGAAGTCGTCGATGGCCACCCGGACGCCGAGCCCCGCGAGCTCGACGACGGCCACGGCTCCTGGGCCCGTCGCGTCGAGGAGCACCGCCTCGGTGATCTCCAGGACGAGCAGGGAGGGGTCCGGCAGGTGCCGCCGGACGACGTCGCGCACGCACGGCACGAAGGACGGCGAGCGCAGCTGGACCGGTGAGACGTTGACGCTGACGAAGCGTCCGGCGGCGAGCAGCCCGTGCCGCTCGGCCTCCTCGACGGCGGCCCGCAGGACGGCCTCGCCGAGCGGCACGACGAGCCCGCTGTCCTCGGCGACCCGGACGAACTCCCCGGGCGGTACGTCGCCGAGCACGTCGTCGTGCCAGCGGGCCAGCGCCTCGACGCCGCGCACCGAGCCGTCGGCGAGGTCGACCAGGGGCTGGGCGGCGACGGTGAGCCGGTGGTCGGCGAGCGCGCGGCGCAGCCGCTCCTCGAGCAGGAGCCTGCGGTCACGGTCGGCGGCGATCTCGCCGGCGTAGACCCGGACGACGTCCTTTCCCGCGCGCTTGGCGGCGCGCAGCGCCTCGGCGGCCTCGGCGAGCCCGTCGAGCCGCTGCGCCCGCGAGGAGGTGTCCAGCAGGCCGACGCCAATGCTCACCGACACGGCCGACCGGGCACCGGGTCCCTCGAGGCACGCCCTGACGGCGACGCGCAGCCGCTCGGCGAGCTCGCGTCCGTCCTCGAGGTCGCCCTCGAGGAGCACCGCGAACTCGTCGCCGCCGACCCGGGCGACGAGCGCCTGCGGCGGGCACGTCGCGGCGAGGACGTGCCCGACCTCGGCGAGCAGGGTGTCGCCCGCGCCGTGGCCGAGGACGTCGTTGACGCCCTTGAAGCCGTCGAGGTCGAGGCTGAGGACGACGGCCCCGCGCAGCGGGTCGAGGTCGGCGATCCGGGTGGTCAGCGCCCTCCGGTTCGCCAGGCCGGTCAGCGGGTCGTGCTCCGCGGCGTGGAAGAGGGTCTCGACGAGCCGGACGCGGACCCGGGTCGCGAGGACCTCGCGGGCGCCGACGGCGGCGGTGAGCAGGACGACGAGCGACGTGCCGATCGGGTCGGGGCCGACGTGCCCGTCGACGACGAGGCCGGCGATGATGAGCACGACCGCGAGGCCCGAGACGACGTGCGTCGACCATCCGTCGCGGCGCTCGGCGGCGATCGTCGCCGCCTGCGGCCCGGGCGGGTCGTAGTGGACGAGGGTGACCCCGACGAGCGGCCAGGCGTAGACCCACAGCAGCGCGGCGTGCCAGGACCACGTCGTCCCGTCGCTCGGGGTGAGCACGACGACGACGTGCGCGAGGGCGTTGAGCGCGAGTCCGGCGACCGCGGGCAGCGCCCCGGGCGCGAGGTCGGTGAGCCAGATCCGCAGGACGACCGCGGTGATGAGCAGCTCCTCGACGACGAAGGCGACGACGCCGACGGTCGCCGCCGTCGGGACCGGCCCGCGGCCCGGCTCGAGGAGCACCCACCAGGCGAAGGCGCCGCCGCCCACGGCCAGGCACGCCGCCTCGAGGACGACGAGGCCGGTCCTGCGGCCGCGGAGCACGACGCGGGGCACGAGGACGACGACGACGAGCCCGAGCGGGACGGCGACGGTGAGCAGGCTGGCCCGGACGTCGGGCGGCCGGTCGGCGAGCGCGACGACGGCGCCGAGCCCGACGGTGCCCAGACCCCAGGAGGCGACCGCGCCCGCGGCGACGAGCCGCCACGTGTCGCGCCGCCGGAAGAACAGCGGGGTCAGCGCGCCGACCCCGACGGCCGCGAGCCCCGGGGCGAGGACCGGCCAGGCGCCGCCGTCCGCGGGCCGGCCGGCCGCCAGCCAGCCGACGAGGACGGCGGTGGGCAGCACGAACGACACGAGGACGGCAGGCAGCACCCACCGGTCGTGCGTCCGCGAGGTCACCCCGACCAGGTCGGCGTCCGGGGCCGCCGACGTGAGGTCGTGCGGCGCCGCTCCCCCGGTGGGGCTAAGGCGCGCCGGCGGCGGCGAGGGGCAGCAGCACGGTGAACGTCGTCCGTCCCGGCTCGGACTCCAGCACGAGGTCCCCGCCGTGCCGGTCGACGACGATCCGGCGGGAGATGTCCAGGCCGAGCCCGGTGCCGCGGCCGACGGGCTTGGTCGTGAAGAACGGCTCGAAGACCTGCCGCCGGATCGCCTCGGGGACACCGGGTCCGGTGTCGGTGACGTCGACGGCCAGGCTCGCCCCGCGCCGGGACGTGCGGATCGTCAGGGTGCCCGCGCCGTCCATGGCGTCGACGGCGTTGTCGACGAGGTTGGTCCACACCTGGTTGAGCTCCGCCGGGTAGCAGGCGACGTGCGGCAGGGTGCGGTCGAAGTCCTTGACGACGGTGACGCCGGGGCCGATCCGGCTCGTCATCATGACGAGCGTCGACTCGATGCCCTCGTGGACGTCGACCTCCTGGTGCGGCGCGCGGTCCAGGGCGCTGTACTGCTTGCTCGCCGAGACGAGCGTGGAGATCCGCGTCGTCGCGTCGTCGATCTCGTTCATGAGCAGCTCGGACTCGAGGGTGTACGTGAGCCAGCGGACGGAGCCCTCGCGGTGCGGCAGCGGCACCTCCTCGGCCACCCGGTCGAGGAAGGCGTCGTCGACCCCGGCCTGGACGAGGGTCGGCGCGAGGTCCCACGCGTCGCGCACACCGAGGTCCTCGAGGCGCTCGGCGAGCGCGTCCTCGGCGTCGGCGGCCTCCATCGGGGACATCGGGCCGCGCTTGCCGACCCGGTCGACGGCCTCCTCCTGCAGCGTCGTCAGCCGGCGCAGCGTCTCGCCGTCGATCTTGCCGCTCGCGATCCCGCCGAGCTTGTGCCGCATCGCCGCGACCCGCTCGCGCAGCCGGGACGTCGCCCGGACCGCCGCCGCGGCCGGGTTGTTCAGCTCGTGGGTCAGCCCGGCCGAGAGCTGGCCGAGCGCGATGAGCCGCTCGCGCTGCCCGACGATCTGGTCGGAGGCACGCAGGCCGAAGAAGAGCCCTTCGAGCAGGTGCACCGCCATGGGGAACCACTCGCGCACCGCCGAGCCGAAGTCGTCGGCGGCGATGACGAACAGCCGGGTGTCCTCGACGGCGACCATGGAGTTGGCGTAGCGGGCGTCGGCCTGGTCGACGTACGCCTGGGTCGCGCCGGAGTACGCGCCGCGCTGCCACGTCGAGGTGATCTCGATCTCCGTGCCGCGGACGTTGCGCCGCAGCGAGACGGCCCCCTCGAGCAGCACGTAGAAGCAGGTCGCCGGGTCGCGCTCGGCGAAGACCCGCTCCCCGGCGGCGTACTCGACGCACCAGCCGCGCTCGGCGAGCCACGCCCGCTGGTCGTCGTCGAGGCTCTCGAAGAGGAACAGGTCGGCCAGGTCGTCACCGGACAGGCGCACGGGCTCGGAGCTCATCGGCGCTCTCCTACAGCTTGGCGAGGTAGCGGTGGACGAGGGTGACGGCGAGCGCGCCCTCGCCGACGGCGGCGGCGACCCGCTTCACCGAGCCGGACCGCACGTCGCCGGCGACGAAGACCCCGGGGACGCTCGACTCCAGGAGCGCGGCGCCCGGGGCGGCCTCGTCGCCGGTGACGACGAAGCCGTGGTCGTCGCGGACGAGCGCCTCGGGGAGCCAGCCGGTGTCCGGGACGGCGCCGATGAAGACGAAGACGTGGCCCGTCTTCACCGTGCGCGGGCCGTCCGGCGTCGCGAGGTCGACCTCCTCGAGGTGCTCGTCGCCGCGGCACTCGACGACCTGGGTGCCGGTGAGCACCTCGACGTTGTCGAGCGCCCGCAGCTGCTCGATGAGGTAGTGCGACATCGTCGCCTCCAGGCCCGGCCCGCGGACCAGGACGCTGACCTTCTCGGCGTAGCGGGCGAGGTTGACGGCGGACTGGCCGGCCGAGTTCGCGCCGCCGACGACGAGCACGTGCTCGCCGACGGTCTGCGGCGCCTGCGTCTGCGCCGCGCCGTAGTAGACGCCGCGGCCGGCGAAGTCGTCCGCGCCCGCGGCGGGCAGCCGCCGGTAGGCGACGCCGGTCGCGAGGATGACGGACTGTGCGGCGACGCGGCGACCGTCGTCGAGCACGAGGGTGCGCCGAGCCCCCTCGATCTCCAGGTCGGACACCGCGCACGTCGTGAGCACCTCGGCGCCGAACTTGAGCGCCTGGCGGCGCGCGCGGTCGGTGAGCTGGGCGCCGCTCACGCCGTCGGGGAAGCCGAGGTAGTTCTCGATCCGGCTGCTCTGGCCGGCCTGGCCGCCGACGACGCGGCGCTCGAGGAGCACGGTCGACAGGCCCTCGGAGGCGGCGTAGACGGCGGCGCCGAGCCCGCCGGGCCCGCCGCCGACGACCGCGACGTCGTAGAACTCGCCGGCCGGCATCGTCGTCAGCCCGACCTGCCCGGCGAGCGCGGTCAGCGTCGGCGCGACGAGGACGTCGCCGCCCGGGGTGAGGACGACGGGCAGGGTGCCGCCGTCGACGCCGGCCGCGGCGAGCAGGCGCGCGCCGTCGTCGTCCGTCGCCGTGTACCAGCGGTAGGAGACGCCGCTGCGGGCGAGGAAGTCGCGGGCGTCGTGGCTCGCCTTCGACCACGGGTGGCCGACGATGCGGACGTCGGCGGTGAGCGGGTCGTCGCTGGCCCGCCACGCCTCGATCATCGCGTCGACGACCGGGTAGAGCTTCTCCTCCGGCGGCGACCACGGCTTGAGCAGGTAGTGGTCGACGTCGACGAGGTTGATCGCCGCGATGGCGGCGTCGGTGTCGGCGTAGGCGGTGAGCAGGGCGCGGCGGGCCCGCGGGACGACGTCCATCGCGGCCTCGAGCAGGTCGATCCCGCTCATGCCCGGCATCCGGTAGTCGGCGAGGACCGCGGCGACGGCGTCGCCGCGCCGGACGATCTCGCGCAGCGCGTCGAGCGCGGCCTCGCCGGACTCGGCGCGGACGACGCGGAAGCCCTCGCCGTACCGGGCCCGCAGGTCGCGGGCCACCGAGCGGCTCACCGAGACGTCGTCGTCGACCGTGAGCAGGACGGGGCGGCGGCGCGCCTCCCGGTCCGACCCGGCGGGCGGCGTGGCGTCCGTCGTCGTCACCCCACCACCTCGTCGACGTAGCACCAGCGCCAGTCCTCGCCGGCCTCGGCGGAGCGGATCACGGGGTGGCCCTCGCCGCGGAAGTGCGCGGTCGCGTGCTTGTTCGGCGAGGAGTCGCAGCAGCCGACGTGCCCGCAGGCCAGGCACAGCCGCAGGTGGACCCAGCTGCTGCCGGTCGCGAGGCACTCCTCGCAGCCGGCGGGGGTACGGGCGGGCGGGTCGGTGGCGAGGGAGTCGAGATGGGTGCAGGTCGCCATGGCGGACCTTCCGGGAGCGGGGCCGACGGGACTCCATGCTGTCCGCCGCCGGCCGCTTCGCGCCAGTCGTCCGCCGACCGCGGAATAGTTGACGCTTGAATCATCTTGACGGGTCCGACATGCTGGAGGAGTCCACGAGGAGGTCACCATGCCCGCCGTCACCGTCGAGAACGTCCTGACCCTGCCGAGGGTCGCCCCGGCGCCCGGGGCGGTCGAGCGGCCCGTCGTCTCCCTGACGACCGCGCCGACCGGCACCGAGGGCGAGGGCTTCCCGGTCCGCCGCGCCTTCGCCGGCGTCGACCTGCGGGCGCTCGACCCCTTCATCCACATGGACCAGATGGGCGAGGTCGAGTACGCCCCGGGCGAGCCGAAGGGCACGCCGTGGCACCCGCACCGCGGCTTCGAGACCGTCACGTACATCATGGACGGCACGTTCATCCACCGGGACAGCCACGGCGGCGGCGGCGTCATCACCGACGGCGACACGCAGTGGATGACCGCAGGGTCCGGCCTGCTCCACATCGAGACCCCGCCCGAGGAGCTCGTCATGAGCGGCGGGCTCTTCCACGGCGTCCAGCTGTGGGTCAACCTGCCGAAGGCGCAGAAGTTCGCGACGCCGCGCTACCAGGACATCCGCGCCGGCCAGGTCGGGCTGCTCACGACGCCGGACGGCGGCGCGCTCGTCCGCGTCATCGCCGGCGAGCTCGACGGCCACGCCGGCCCGGGCGTGACGCACACGCCGATCTCCGTCGTCCACGCGACCGTCTCCCCCGGCGCCCAGCTGCGGCTGCCGTGGCGCTCGGACTTCAACGGCCTGGC
>JBQGCR010000281.1:0-5128 GCA_052038585.1 Kineosporiaceae bacterium | reverse complement strand
GCCGGGTGCCGAGCCGCACGACCTCGAGCTGACGCCGCAGGACGTCGGTGCCGTGAGCGACGCCGACCTCGTCGTCGTCCTGCACGGCTTCCAGCCGGCCGTCGACGAGGCCGTCGCGAACCAGGCCGGCGACCGCGTGCTCGACGTCGAGGAGGCGGCGCGGCTCGACCTCACGGCCGAGGACTCCCACGCGGAGGAGGGCCACACCGAGGAAGGCCACACCGAGGAGGGCCACGCGGAGGAGGGCCACACCGAGGAGGGCCACACCGAGGAGGGCCACGACCACGGCGGCGTCGACCCGCACTTCTGGCTCGACCCGACGCGCCTGGCCGACGTCGCGGACGCCGTCGCCGACCGCCTCGCCCAGGCCGACCCGGACGGCCGCGCGGACTTCGAGGCCAACGCCGCCGCGCTGCGCACCGAGCTCGAGGCGCTCGACGCGGAGTTCGCGGCCGGCCTGCGGACCTGCGCCAACCGGACGCTCGTCACGAGCCACGAGGCGTTCGGCTACCTCGCGGAGCGCTACGACCTCACGCAGATGGGCGTCGTCGGCCTCTCCCCCGACGCGGACCCGGACGCCGCGACCCTGGCCCGGGTGGCCGACTTCGTCCGCGACAACCAGGTGACGACGATCTACACCGAGACCCTCGTCAGCGCGGCGGTCGCCGAGACCGTGGCGGCCGAGACCGGTGCCCGGACGGCGGTGCTCGACCCGATCGAGGGCCTGAGCGACGCCTCGGCGGCCGACGACTACCCGGGCGTCATGCGGGCCAACCTCGAGGCGCTGAAGGCGGGACAATCCTGTTCATGACCAGACCCGTCCCCGGCCCGGCCCCCGTCATCACGCTGACGGGGGCCGCCGTCGGCTACGGCGAGCGGCCGACCGTCCGCGACGTCGACCTCGCCGTGCACGCCGGCGAGGTCGTCGCCCTCATCGGGGCGAACGGCTCGGGCAAGACGACGCTCGTGCGCGGCGTCCTCGGTCTCGCCACGGTCATGGCCGGGCGCGTCGAGCTCTTCGGCGTCCCCGCCGAGCGGTTCGCCGAGCGATGGCGGATCGGGTACGTCCCCCAGCGGCACACGGTCGGCGGCGCGATCCCCTCGACCGTCGAGGAGGTCGTCGCCAGCGGCCGGCTCCTGCGCCGCCGCCTGCTCGGACGGACGACGACGGCGGACCGCGCGGCCGTCACCGAGGCCGTCGCGACCGTCGGCCTCGCCGAGCACCGCCGGGCCCCGGTGTCCACGCTGTCCGGCGGGCAGCAGCGCCGCGTCCTCATCGCCCGGGCGCTGGCGTCCCAGCCGGACGTCCTCGTCATGGACGAGCCGACCGCGGGCGTGGACACCGCGAGCCAGCGGGTGCTCGTCGAGACGCTGACCCGGCTCGTCGAGGCGGGGCTGACCCTCCTCGTCGTCACCCACGAGATCGCCCCGCTGGCGGGGATCCTCACCCGGGCCGTCGAGATGCAGGACGGGCGCGTGCGGGCCGACGTGCGGCTCGACCCGCACAGCGACCAGAGCGCGGGCGCCGCGCCGGACACCTCGCCGGCGCTGCTCGACCTGCTGCGCGCGCACCACTCGCACGACGACGGGCACGACGGCGCCCACCACGCGCACGACGACGACCACGCCGGCCGGGGCTGGCTGCAGTCCCCCGGGCTGAAGGGCTGAGCGGTGGAGATCCTCCAGTACGACTTCATGGTCCGCGCGCTCGTGGCGGCCGTGCTCGTCGGCGTCACCGCCCCCACCGTCGGCATCTACCTCGTGCAGCGCCGCCTCGCCCTCATCGGCGACGGCCTCGGCCACATGGCCCTCACGGGGGTCGCGGTCGGCGTCCTCTTCTCGACGGCCCCGGTGCTCACCGCGCTCGCCGCGGCGGTCGCGGGCGCGGTGCTCATCGAGCTCGTCCGGGCGCGCGGCCGCTCGAGCGCCGACGTCGCCCTCGCCGTGATGTTCTACGGCGGCATCGCCGGCGGCGTCGTCCTCATCTCCAAGGCCCCGAGCGGTGCTCCCGCCAACCTCACGAGCTACCTGTTCGGCTCGATCACGACCGTGGCGCGGGACGACCTCGTCGTCTTCGCGGTGCTGTCCGTCGTCGTCCTCGCCGTCGCCGTCGGCCTCGCGCCGCGGCTGTTCGCCGTGAGCAACGACGAGGAGTACGCCCGGGCGAGCGGCATGAACGTCCTCGGCCTCAACGTCGCCCTCGCCGTGCTCACCGCGGCGACCGTCGTCATCTCCATGCGGATCGTCGGGCTGCTGCTCATCAGCGCGCTGATGATCGTGCCGAACGCCGTCGCCCAGCTCACCGCGACGAGCTTCCGGGCCAGCCTCGTCACCGCCGTCGCCGTCGGGCTCGTGTCGAGCGTGGCCGGGACGACGCTGTCCTACTACGCGAACACGCCGTCGGGCGGCACGATCGCGCTGCTCGCCATCGCGGCGTTCCTCGCCGCCGCCGCCTGGGCGGGGCTCCGGGGCCGGCTGCACACCCGGCGGTACCATCCGGAGTCCGAGCACCGGCACGAGCACGGTCCCGCGTGCGGGCACGCCAGCGTGCCGCACGGCGACCATGTCGACTACGTCCACGACGGCCACCGGCACGCAGCCCACGGAGCGCACTATGACGACCACTGACGGGGGGACCGTCGGCGCGCCGCGCCGCCGGGAGACGCGCCAGCGCCACGCGGTGTGGGACGCCCTCGCCGACGCCGGGGAGTTCCGCAGCGCCCAGCAGCTGCACGCCCGGCTGCGCGAGCGCGGCGACGCCGTGGGCCTGGCGACGGTGTACCGGACGCTGCAGCACCTCGCCGAGGAGGGCGAGGTGGACGTCCTGCGCACCGAGGAGGGCGAGTCGGTCTACCGCCGGTGCAGCACCGGTCACCACCACCACCTCGTGTGCCGCAGCTGCCGGCGCACGGTCGAGGTGGACTCCGTCGCCGTGGAGAAGTGGGCGCGCCGGATCGGCGAGGAGCACGGGTTCGTCGACGTCGACCACGTCGTCGAGGTCTACGGCACGTGCGGGGACTGCGCCCGGTGACCCGTCGGCCCGCACCCGCGAGCGTCGTCGTCTGCCGGGGGTGCTGCTGCGGCACGGCCGCCAAGCACCCGGACGTCGACCACGCGGCGCACCTCGAGCGGATCCGCCGGGCCGCCGCGCAGGCGCCGGTCCCGGTGCGGGTGCAGGTGGCCGACTGCCTGTCGGCGTGCGAGCACAGCAACGTCGTCGTCGTCCGTCCGGCGCCCGCCCGCACGGACAATGAGCGGCGCCGGCAGCGCCCGGTGTGGCTCGGCCACCTCGCGGACGACGGCGCGGTGGCCGACCTCGCCGCGTGGGTCGCCGCCGGCGGTCCGGAGCACGCCGACCTGCCCGCGGCGCTCGAGCTCAACGTCCTGCGCCCGCCCCGGGACGCCGCGGCCGGCTGAGCCGCGCCGTCCCGGGGGGCGCGGGCTCAGGCCGAGACGGCCGCCTTGAGGCGGCTGCCGGCGGACAGCTTGACCGCGCGCCGGGCCGGGATCTCCAGCGGCTCGCCGGTCGCCGGGTTGCGGCCGGTGCGACCGGCCCGCTGGACGGCCTCGAGGGTGAGCACACCGGCCCAGCGGACGTCGTCCCCGCGCTGCACGGCGTCGGCGAGGGTGTCGGCGAGGGCCGTCAGGACGGCGTCGGCGGTGCCGTCGGGCACGCCGGAGCGCTGGGCGACGGCGTGGACGAGCTCGGAGCGGTTCACAGCTCCTCCTGGGGTCGGGCGGGACTGCCGTCCATGATCACGGGGCTCACCTTCATGATCACCGCGCTCACGTTCATGATCACGGGGGTGGGGGTCACCAGCTGCTCTTGGTCACGCCGGGCAGTTGCCCGGCGTGGGCCAGGGCGCGGAAGCGGACGCGGGACAGGCCGAAGCGGCGCAGGTGGCCGCGGGGACGGCCGTCGACGAGGTCCCGGTTGCGCAGACGCACGGGGCTCGCGTCCCGGGGCAGGCGCTGCAGGCCGCGGCGGGCGGCCTCACGCTCGGCCTCCGGCAGCGACGGGTCGACGGCGGCGGCCTTGAGGGCCGCGCGGCGCTCGGCGTACCGGGCGACCACCTCGCGGCGCCGGGCGTCCTGGGCGACCTTGCTCTTCTTCGCCATGCTCAGCGCTCCTCGCGGAAGTCGACGTGCCGGCGGACCTTCGGGTCGTACTTGCGCAGCACCATCCGCTCGGGGTCGTTGCGGCGGTTCTTGCGCGTCACGTACGTCGTCCCCGTCCCCGCGGTCGAGCGGAGCTTGACGATCGGCCGGTTCACGGCGGCGCGCGCCATCAGAGCTTCTCCCCGCGGGCGAGCAGCTCGGCGACGACGGCGTCGATGCCGCGCCGGTCGATCGTCCGGATGCCCCGCACGCTCAGGGTCAGCGTGACGGTGCGACCGAGCGAGGGCACCCGGTAGCGCTTGGTCTGGATGTTCGGGTCCCAGCGCCGCTTGGTGCGGCGGTGGCTGTGCGAGATCGAGTGGCCGAAGCCGGGGACGGCCCCGGTGACCTGGCAGCGGGCGGACATGAGCACCTCCAATGTGATAGTGATTCTCAGTATGACATACGTGCCCGTCGTCGTCGTCGCGTCCCTCGACCCCGTCCTGCGCGAGACCCTCACCGCCGCAACCCTTCTCGACGTGCCCGGAGCCGTCGCCGTCCGGCACGACCTGGACGGCAGGACCGGCCTGCTCGAGCGCACCGTCACCGACGCCCACGGCGTCCGGGAGCGGGCCCGGATCGAGCTCGACCACGGGTGCCTGTCCTGCGCCCTGCGCGAGGACGTCCTGCCCGCCGTCGAGCGAGCGCTCGCCGCGCCCCGGACGCCGAGCGCCGTCGTCCTGGCCCTGCCCGTCTCCTCCGAGCCGCTGCCGGTCGTCGCCGGGCTGCACCGGCTCGCGCGCCGCGAGGACCTGCGCGTCCGGCCCGCCGTCGCCGGGGTCGCCACCGTCGTCGACGGCGCGGCGCTCGTCCACGACCTGCTCGGCGACGACCTGCTCGACGAGCGCGGCCTCGGCCTCGCCGCGGACGACCGCCGCGCCGTGGGCGAGGCGCTCGCGCACCAGCTCGAGGTGAGCGACGCGCTCGTCGTCGACGGCGCGCTCGACGACGTCGCGACGACGCTGGCCGC
>JBQGCR010000280.1:0-13514 GCA_052038585.1 Kineosporiaceae bacterium | reverse complement strand
TCGGCGATCCTCGTCCTGACCTCCAACCTCGGCAGCCAGTTCCTCGTCGACCCGCTGCTCTCCCCGGAGGCGAAGAAGGACGCCGTCATGACCGCGGTCCGGTCGGCGTTCAAGCCGGAGTTCCTCAACCGGCTCGACGACGTCGTCGTCTTCGACGCCCTGTCGATGGAGGAGCTCAGCCGGATCGTCGAGATCCAGGTGGGCCTGCTCGCCCGGCGGCTCGCGGACCGGCGGCTCACCCTCGAGGTGACCCCGGCGGCACGGGAGTGGCTCGCGCTCACCGGCTACGACCCCGCGTACGGGGCCCGGCCGCTGCGCCGGCTCGTCCAGCGGGAGATCGGCGACCGGCTGGCCCGGGCGCTGCTGTCCGGCGAGATCCGCGACGGCGACCCGGTGCGCGTCGACGCGCTGCCGGACGCGGCGGGCCTCGTCGTCGGCCGCGCGGACGCCCCGACACCCGCCTGAGACCCGACCGGGACGCCGGCCCTCCCGCGGGGGCCGGCGTCTCGCACGTCACAGCGAGAACCTGTGCAGGAGTGACCTTCTGCCGCCGACAGTTGTATTACCCACGGGTAACATAGAGGTGGAAGGAGGCGAGGGACATGCTCACGCTCATGCACGACGTCCGGCACTGGCGCCTCACCGAGGTGGTCGAGCACGAGCTCGCCCGGGTCCTCGACGAGACGCTCGACGTCGTCCTGGCCCCGTGGTCGGTCGACTTCACCGGGATGGAGTGGGGCAGCCAGCGCGACGAGACGTGGATGTGACACGCAGTCGTGCCGCCGGTCGGGTGACGCGACGCCGATCCGCCGAGTAGGGTCCGGGCCGCACGTCCGGACACCATCCGCTCGGGGAGATCAGAACAGTGAAGACACGTCTCGTCCCACTGGCCGCGGCGCTGCTGCCGCTCGCCACGCTCCTGCCCGCCGTCGCGCCGGCCTCGGCCGCCACACCGGCCCCGGCCGTCACGGCGCCGACCCGCGCCGCGGCGGCCACCGTGCCCGCCGGCCTCGTCGAGGTCCGCACGGCGCAGTCGCTGCTCGGCAGCCACACGTGGTACCGGCAGACCCACCGGGGTCTGCCGGTGCTCGGCGGCTGGTACGCCGTCCACACCGACACCGCGTCCAAGGCGGCGACCGTCGCCGACGGCCGCAGGCCCGTCCCGGCGTCGCTGTCGACGACGCCGGCCGTCACCGCGGCCGCCGCGGGCGCCGTGGCGAAGGGGAAGGCCGGCCCGGCGCCGCGGTCCACCGAGCTCGCCGTCCGGGTCGAGGGTCCCGACGCCCGGCTCGTCTGGCGCAGCCTGACGACGACGCCGCGCGGCACCGTCGAGACCCTCGTCGACGCCCGCTCGGGCGCCGTCGTCTCCCGCCGTGACCTCGCCGTCCGCGCCGACGGCACGGGCCAGGTCTTCGCCCCCAACGCCGTCGTCGCGCTGCGGCGGCAGGGCCTCACCGACCAGCGCGACGCGAACGCCGCCGTCCCCGCCGCGGCGTACGAGCGGGTGCGGCTGACCGGCCTCGACGGCAGCGGCCGGCTGCGCGGCGCCGCGGCCCGCATCCTCAACGCCGACGGCGCCACCTCGCCGACGAGCACCTTCGTCTACCAGCGGGCCGACGACCGCTTCGAGCAGGTCATGGCCTACCACGGGGTCACCCGCGCGCAGACGTACCTGCAGAGCCTCGGCTTCACCGGCGCCCGCGGCGTGAACGACGAGTCCCAGGACGTCGAGACGAACACGATCCCGGACGACAACTCCTACTACGACCCGTCGCTCGACCGGATCACCTTCGGCACCGGCGGGGTCGACGACGCAGAGGACCTCGAGATCGTCTGGCACGAGTACGGCCACGCGATCCAGGACGCCCAGGTGCCCGGCTTCGGGTCCTCCCTCCAGGCCGGGTCGATCGGTGAGGGCTTCGGCGACTACTGGGCGATGGTCATGTCCGCCCCGGTGAGCGGCGGCTACGGCATGACGTGCATCGGCGAGTGGGACGCGACGTCGTACACCCCCGGGACGCCGCACTGCCTGCGCCGGGTCGACGGCAGGAAGACCGTCGACGACGTCGTGGGCGAGGTGCACGCGGACGGCGAGATCTGGTCCCGCGCGCTCTTCGACATCCACCGCGCGCTCGGCCGCCGGCAGGCGAGCACGCTCGTCGTCGAGGCGCAGTTCTCCTACGCCCCGGACACGTCGTTCCGGGCCGCGGCCACGGTGACGGTGAGCACCGCCCAGCGGCTCTACGGCAGCGAGGCGGCGAGCGCGGTCCGGGCGGCGTTCGTCGCCCGCGGGATCCTCTGACCCGTTCGTCACGGTCCGGCGGTCGGCAGATCGGACGGGGTTCACCCGTTCGCCGGCCGCCGGACGACCCCCTCGGCTACGGTCGGCGCCGCCGTCGTGATCGCGACGGCCTGAGCACCGACACCGATGGGGGCACCACACATGCGAGCACGTGTTCGGCGGGGCAGGACGGCGGTCGTCGTCGCCACTGCGGCAACGGGTCTGACGGCGCTGCTCGGCGCCCAGCAGGCCGTCGCGGCGGTCGCCCCGCAGCCGGCGCCGCCGGTCAAGACGCTCAAGGCGCGCTGGGCGCTCGACACCGTCGTCGGCGCCGGCGCGGCCCGCTCGACGCCGGACTCCGTCGCCGGGGCGAGCGCCCTGCTGTCGGCCGACTCGGTCGTCGGCCCGACCGACGGCGGCGTCCCGGTGCCGCGGGTGGCCGGCACCGGCACCGCGGCGTTCCGCTTCCCCGGCTGGACGCAGACCCACGTCCCCGGTGACCCGACGACGCCGTCGACCGAGGCCGCCGGCGGCGTCATCGACCCCGACGCGTCGTCCCTGCGCGTGCCGTCGAGCACCGCGTTCCAGCCGGGCCTGACGTTCCGCAAGTTCCAGGTGACGGCGTTCGTCCGGCCGCTCGCCCCGGACGGCGAGATCCTGCCGAGCCAGTCGCCGAAGATCGTCCAGAAGGGCCGCACCGAGGACGCCGGCGGGCAGTGGAAGCTCTACCACACGGCCGACATGCGGCCGGGCTGCACGTTCGTCGGCGTCACCGGCGTCGGGGCGGGTGGCAACCCGCGCAAGGTCGTCGTCGACGCGCTCGAGGACAAGGCGGCGGCACGCCTGGCGGGCCGCACCCTCGTCGCCGGGACGCGCTACAAGGTCGACTGCGTCTTCACCCGCCAGTCCGGCACCGGGGCGACGCTCGTCCCGAACACCGTGCTCGTCCGGGTCACCCCGCTCAACCCGCCGGTGCCGCAGGCCGGGTGGACGGTGACGGCGTCCGCCGAGGCCGCCGTCTTCGACGTCTCGCCGGTCGGCGACGTCTGGATCGGGCACAAGCCGCCGCTCGTCGACGCCGACGGGTCGCTCACGTGCTCCGGCTGCGACGCCCCGGGCGACGCGTACGCCGGCGACCTCGACGACGTCCAGCTCTACCGCTGGGAGAAGGTGGGCTGAGGCGGGTCAGCCGAGGTCGACGACGACCGGGGCGTGGTCGGAGGCGCCCTTGCCCTTGCGCTCCTCCCGGTCGATCGCCGCGCCCGCCACCCGGGCGGCCAGCGCCGGCGAGGCGAGGACGAAGTCGATCCGCATGCCCTCGCGGCGGGCGAAGCGCAGCTGGGTGTAGTCCCAGTACGTGAACTGCCCCGGGGTGTGCGGGCGGACGACGTCGGCGAAGCCGGCGTCGACGACGGCCTGGAACGCCGCGCGCTCGGCCGGCGAGACGTGGGTGGAGTGGGCGAACTTCGCCATGTCCCACACGTCCTCGTCGGTCGGCGCGACGTTCCAGTCCCCGACGAGCGCGACCTGCGCGGCCGGGTCCTTCTCGAGCCACTCGGTGCCCGCCTCGCGCAGCCGGGCCAGCCAGTCGAGCTTGTAGACCAGGTGCGGGTCCTCGAGCGCGCGCCCGTTCGGCACGTAGAGGCTCCACACCCGGACCCCGCCGCACGTCGCGCCGAGCGCCCGGGCCTCGGCGGCGGCCGGCGCGCCCCAGTGCGGCATCCCCGGGAAGCCGACCTCGACGTCCTCGATGCCGACCCGCGAGGCGATCGCGACGCCGTTCCACTGGGACAGGCCGTGGTGGACGACCTCGTAGCCGGCGGCCTCGAAGACCATCGCCGGGAACTGCTCGTCCTTGACCTTGGTCTCCTGCATCGCCAGGACGTCGACGTCGCTGCGGGCCAGCCACGCGGCCACCCGCTCGGCGCGGGCACGGATCGAGTTGACGTTCCAGGAGGCCAGGCGCACCCGGCGAGGCTAACCGACGCCCCGGACGGGCGCCGGGCGGGAGCGGTTCGCGGTGGCGCCCGCGGGGTAGGCCGACGGCGGAGGTGGTCCCCATGACGAGCAGCGAGATGGCGACGGGGAAGCACGACCAGCCTGCCGCGGCGCCACCCGTCGTCGGCCGCGAGGCGTTCGAGGCCGCGCTCGCCGGGCAGGTGGCCGCGGAGAAGGAGCTCACCCGGCACGGCGACCGCGTCTCGGCCGCCCGCCGCCGGCTGCCCATGGTCGAGGTGGAGAACTACACGTTCGCCGGCCCGGACGGGCCGGTCACCCTCGTCGACCTCTTCGCCGGGCGCTACCTGCTCCTCGTCCAGAACGTCATGTACGCCCCCGAGTGGGACGCCGGCTGCCCGAGCTGCACGTGGGCGGTCGACAACCTGCCGGCGAACATGGACCGCCTCGCCGAGGAGGCGATCTCCTTCGCGATGGTCTCCCAGGCGCCGGTCGACAAGCTCGTCGCCTGGGCCCGGGAGCGCGGCTGGGACCACCTGTGGGTCTCCTCGCACGACACGACGTACCACCACGACTGGGGCTGGACGCTCACCGACCCGGCCGGCTACCAGGGCCCCGTGCCCGGGTACTCGTACTACCTGCTCCGGGACGGGACGCCGTACCTGACGTACGCCACCCGGGCCCGCGGCACCGAGGCGATCCTGCCGGTCGCCCACGTCATGGACCGCACGGTCTACGGCCGCCAGCAGGACTGGGAGGACAGCCCGCCCGGGTGGCCGCAGTACCCGACGTACGGCTGAGCGGCGCGGGACCGCCTCGGCCTACGTGCGCTGGGCCTGCGGGCGGTCCGGCTCCGGTTCCGCCACCGGCTCGGTCGGCGCCGGCGGCGGCTCGGCGGCGGTGAGGCGCACCTGCTCGACCCGCCGGCCGCGGACCGCCGTCACCTCGACCCGGACGTCGTCGTGCTCGGCGACGTCCCCGACCTCGGGCAGCCGGCCGAGCTGCGCGACGAGCCAGCCGGCCGCGGTGTCGTACGGGCCCTCCGGGAGGGCGACGCCGGTGCGCTCCTCGAACTCCTCCAGCCGCAGCTGCGCCTCGACCGGGTGGTCCGGCAGCGGGCGCGGGCCGTCGTCGTCCTCGTGCTCCCGGCCGGGGCCGGCGGTGTCGAACTCGTCGCTGATGTCCCCGACGAGCTCCTCGATGAGGTCCTCGAGGGTGACGATGCCCGCGCCGCCGCCGTACTCGTCGACGACGACGGCCAGGTGCGAGCCCTCGCGGCGCATCTGCGCCATCGCCGGCAGGGCGCGCCGGCTGTCGGGCAGGCGCAGCACGGGCCGGGCGAGGGTGCGCAGCTCCGTCGCGGGGTCGGTCCCGTCCGGCGGGGAGAGCAGGTCGCGGACGTGGACGAAGCCGACGACGTCGTCGAGCCCGCCGTCGACCACCGGGTAGCGCGAGTGCGGCTGGTGACGCACCGCCGCCCCGGCCGCGGCGAGGGTGAGGTCGACGGACAGCGCGGCGACGTCGAGCCGCGGCGTCATGACCTCGCGGATCGGCCGGTCCCCGGCGTCGAGCACCTCCTCGATGAGCCGGCGCTCGTCCGTCGTCAGCTCGTCGTTCGTCGCGACGAGGTCGCGCAGCTCGGCCTCGGTGACCGCCTCGGCGCTCGCCGACGGGTCGACGCCGAGGAGGCGGACGACGAGGTCGGTGCTGCGCCCGAGGAGCCAGATGACCGGCCGGGTGACCCGGGCGAGCACGTCGAGCACGGGCGCCGCGAGCAGCGCCGTGCCCTCCGAGCGCTGCAGCGCGACCCGCTTCGGCGCGAGCTCGCCGATGACGAGCGAGACGTAGGCGACGATGATCGTCACGACGAGGACGCTGACGGTGTCCGCGAGCGCCTCGGACCAGCCGAGCCCGGAGAGCCACTCGCCGACCGGGCGGGCGAGGGTCACCGCGCCGAAGGCCGAGGACAGGAAGCCGGCGAGGGTGACGCCGATCTGCACGGCCGACAGGAACCGGTTCGGCGACTCGAGCAGCCGCGCCACCTGCTGCCCCCGCCGGCTCGACTCGGCCATCCGGCCGACCTGCGCCGGCCGCAGCGACACCAGGGCGATCTCCGCGGCGGCGAAGAAGCCGCCGACGACGACGAAGGCCAGGACCAGGGCGATCTCGCCCGCCACGTGTTCCTCCAAGAGGTTGACTGCTGAGTCGATCGTGCACTGCAACTGCCAGTTACGCCTGCGCTAGGGTGCCGGCATGGCAGTCACCACCCCCGCCCGAGGCACGGCACTGGTCACCGGTGCGACGGCCGGCATCGGCCGCGAGTTCGCCGTCCAGCTCGCGGCCCGCGGTCACGACGTCGTCCTCGTCGCCCGCGACGTCGCCCGGCTCGACGCCCTCGCGGCCGAGCTGCGGGACCGGCACGGGGTCGCCGCCGAGGTGCTCGCGGCGGACCTCGCGACGCGCGAGGGGCTCGACGCCGTCGCCGTCCGGGTCGCCGACGCGGACCGTCCGGTCGACGTCCTCGTCAACAACGCCGGGTTCGGGATCCGGGGGCGCTTCGTCGGCGGTGACCTCGCCGAGGAGGAGCGCATGCTCGACCTGCTCGTCCGGGACGTGCTCGTGCTCTCCCACGCCGGCGCGACGGCGATGAGAGCTCGCGGGCGCGGCCACGTCGTCAACGTCTCCTCGGTCGCCTCGTTCCTGCCGGGCAGCACGTACGCCGCGGCCAAGGCGTACGTCACGACGTTCACCCGCGGGCTCGCCGCAGAGCTCGCCGGCACGGGCGTCCGGGCGACGGCGCTGTGCCCCGGCTTCGTCCACACCGAGTTCCACGACCGGGCCGGGATGAACCCCGGGGCGGTGCCGGAGGTCCTGTGGCTCGACGCCGACCGCCTCGTGCGCGACTGCCTGAGGGACATGGACGCCGGGCGCGTGGTGAGCATCCCGAGCCGCCGCTACACCGCCGTCGTCACCCTCCTGCGGCACGTGCCGATCCGGCTCGCCGACGCGGTCATGGCGCGGCGCGGCGGCCGGATGCCGACCCGGCGCTGACGGCGAGGGTGACGGCGCCCCGGTCGGGTCAACGCCCGGGCCGGTGACGAGGCCGATCCGGGGCCCGGCGCGCCCCCCGGGTGGTCCGCCCGGGTGAGGGGCTCACCGGCCGGGTGGTCCGGTGACTCGCAGGTTTTCCTCACATACGGACAGTGACGACCATCGTGGTGTCCCGAGAAAGAGGAGCACCACGATGAGCCGCCTGCGCCTGATCGCCGCCGCAGCCCTGCTGCCACTGGCCACCGCGCTCGCCGTCCCGGCGTCCGCGTCGCCCACGACGACGCCGACCGCGCCCACCGCGTCGCCGGTGCGCTCCGCGCAGGCGTCCCGCTGGATCGTGCGGACGGGCGACCCCGCGGCCGTGAGCCGGCTCGTCGCCGCCCGCGGCGGGCGCGTCGTCTCCGCCGCGGCCGCGCTGGGGATCGTCGTCGTCGACGCCGACGCGGCGACCGCCGACGCCGTCCGCGGCCTGCCCGCGGTCACCGGCGTGAGCGCCGACGCCCCCGTGCGGATGACCGCCCTCGGGTACGACCCGGCGACGCAGAACGGGTCGATGACCAAGGTCACCGCGATCACCGGCGCGCAGCAGGCCTGGCGCTGGGGCTGGACCGGCGCCGGGGTCGACGTCGCGCTCCTCGACACCGGCGTCGCCCCCGTGGCCGGGCTCACCGGCGCCGACAAGGTCGTCGTCGGCCCCGACCTGTCGTTCGAGTCGCAGTCCCCGAGCCTGCGGCACCTGGACACCTACGGCCACGGCACGCACATGGCCGGGATCATCGCCGGCCGCGAGGGCGCCCGGCGCAGCGGCTGGGACTACGCCGCCGACACGAAGAACTTCTACGGGATGGCCCCCGACGCCCGGGTCGTGTCCGTCAAGCTCGCCGACCACGACGGCGCCGTCGACGTCTCCCAGGTCATCGCCGGGATCAACTGGATCGTCCAGAACAAGACCTCGAACGGCCTGAACATCCGCGTCCTCAACCTCTCCTTCGGCACCGAGAGCCCGCAGAGCCCGCAGCTCGACCCGCTGTCGTGGGCCGCGGAGAGCGCCTGGAACGCCGGCATCGTCGTCGTCGCGGCCGCCGGCAACGACGGCGGCCGGGTCAAGGGCCTGTCGAACCCGGCCTACAACCCGTGGGTCGTCGCCGTCGGCGCCGTGGACACCAAGGGCACGGCGAGCACGTTCGACGACGTCGTCCCCGCGTTCTCGGCCCGCGGCGCCACGCTCTTCGGCGCCACCCGCAACCCCGACCTCGTCGCCCCGGGCGTCGGCATCGTCGCCCCGGGCGTCCCGGGCAGCCTGCTGTACGGCAGCTACGCCTCCGCCCGGGTCGGCAACGGCCTGCTGCGCGGCAGCGGGACCTCGCAGGCGGCGGCCGTCGTCTCCGGCGCCGCGGCCCTGCTGCTCCAGCACCGGCCCAACCTCACGCCGGACCAGGTGAAGTCGGTCCTCACCGGCTCGGCCGACTGGCTGCCCAACGCGGGCGTCGCCGACGCGGGCAAGGGCGGCCTCGACGTCGACGGGGCGATCCTCACCCTGCCGTCGCTGCTCGGGCAGCGCGCCACCCGGGGCACCGGCACGGGCAGCCTCGAGGCGGCCCGCGGCGGCTTCCACGTCGAGGCGGACGGCACCCAGCTCGTCGGCGAGACCGACATCCTCGGCGGCGCGTGGCTCGCCTCCTCGTTCGCCCAGGCGACGTGGAACCGGACCTCGTGGGGCGCCGACGGCTCCTTCAACGGCAACCTCTGGACCGGGGACTCGTTCGTCGCCGACAGCGGCGTCGGCGGTGCCGCCTGGTCCGGCCGGACCTGGTCCGGGCGCACGTGGTCCGGGCGCACGTGGTCCGGCCGGACCTGGTCGGGACGCACCTGGTCGAGCGCCGGCTGGTCCGGCAGCGGCTGGGTCGACGGGACGTGGACGTCGACGGTCTCGCCGAGCAAGTGGACCGGCAGCCTCTGGGCGACCGGCACCTGGGGGTGACGGGGGTGGCCCGGCCGGGTGACCGGCCGGGCGGCCGCTGCACACCCCGGCACCGGGTGCCGACCAGACCTGAGGACACCGACGCACGCTCGGGGGAACAGAGGCAGGGGGTCGACGTGCCGGCACGCTCCGCGCAGTACCGCGTCGTCGCGCTCGCGGCCGCCCTCGCGCTGCTCACCCTGCCGGGGGTGCTCCTCCCGGCGGCCCCCGCCGTCGACGTCACCGGCGTCACCTGGTGGGTGCTCCTGCTCGCCTTCGTCGTCGCCGAGGCCGGCGACGTCCGGCTGACGATCGGCGGCCAGGTCGAGTCGGTCTCGCTGTCGGAGGTGCCGCTCGTCATCGGCCTGCTCGTCCTCGCGCCGGTGGAGACCGTCGCCGCGCGCGTGCTCGGCGGGCTGCTCGTCTTCCTCGTCGTGCGCCGGCAGACCGGCGTCAAGGTCGCCTTCAACACCGCGCTCGTCGGCGCCGGGACCTCCGTGGCGCTCCTGGCGTTCCACCTGCTCGCCGGGCCCGCCCCGGAGCCGGGCGGCCGGACATGGGCGTCGGTGCTCGTCGCCGTCACCGTCGCCGGGTCCGTCGACGCGGTCGCCATGGCGCTCATCGAGCGCTGGTTCGGCAGCGGCGACCGGCCGGCCGACGCGTGGCGACGGCGCCGCCGGCAGTTCGCCCTCGCCGTGATCGTCCCGCCGATCGTCGGCGCCGGGGGCGTCGTCGTCGCGCTCGCCGCGGGGGCCGGTGGCGCGCTCGTCCCGCTCGCCGTCGTCGGCATCGCGCTGTGGGCCGGCTACCGGGCCTTCGCCGTGCTGCTCGACCGGCACTCCTCGCTCGAGCGGCTCTACACGCTGTCCGAGGAGCTCGCCTCCGCGACCCAGGAGTCCGGCGGGGTGACCGCCGCGCTCCTCGCCCGGTCGGCCGACCTCATGCGCTGCGACGTCGCCGTGCTCGTGCTCCGCACCGGGCCCGGGCAGGCCCGCTCGTGGACCGTGACCGCCGGCGCCGACGGGGTCGTCGAGCAGCCCGAGGACCCGGCGCGGACCGCCGCGTGGAGCCGGCTCGGCCGCTCGGCCGTCCTCCGCGGCCGGGACGAGGCCGAGCGTGCGCTCCTCACCCGCCTCGGGCTCAGCGAGGCGCTCGTCGTCCCGGTGACCGTGGACGCCGGCATCGACGGCGTCCTGCTCGCCGGCGCCCGGCCCGGGCCGCGCGGCCGGTTCACCGCCGAGGACGGCCGGCTGCTCGAGATCGTCGCCAACCACGGCTCGGTCGCGCTGCGCACGAGCCACCTGCTCACCCGGCTGCACGCCGACGCGAACACCGACGAGCTCACCGGGCTGCCCAACCGCAAGGCCCTGCGCCGGGCCCTGGACGCCGCGGCCTCGCGGGCGGCTGAGAAGGGCCCGGGCTGCGCGGCGATGGTCCTCGACTTCGACGGCTTCAAGGCGGTCAACGACACCCTCGGGCACCAGGCGGGGGACGAGCTGCTGCGAGTCATCGCCGCCCGGCTCGTCGAGGCCGCCGGGGCCGACGCCGTCGTCGCCCGGCTCGGCGGCGACGAGTTCGCCTGCCTGTCGACGACGTGCGGGACGGCGACCCGCGCCGCCGAGCTCGCCGAGCGGCTGCTCACGGCGTTCGACGCGCCGGTCGACGTCGGCGGCTCGCGGCTGCGGGTCGGCGGGTCGCTCGGCGTCGCCCTCGGGCCGTGGGACGGCGACACCGGCAGCGAGCTGCTGCGCAACGCCGACATCGCCATGTACGCGGCCAAGCGCGGCGCCGGCGCGTCGTACCGGATCTACACGGCCGAGCTCGACGACGGCAGCGCCGAGCTGCTCACGCTCTCCGGAGACCTGCGCGACGCCCTGGCCCGCGACGACATCGCCGTCGTCCTCCAGCCGATCGTCGACCTCGAGACCGGCCGCGTGCACTCGCTCGAGGCGCTCGCCCGCTGGACGCACCACGAGCTCGGCCCGGTGAGCCCGGAGACGTTCTTCCTCGCCGCCGAGCGGTCCGGCCTCATCACGGCGCTGTCGGGGCGGATCCTCGACGAGGCGCTGCGGCTCGCGCACGCCTGGCACGCGGCCGGCACCCCGGTGCGGGTCGCGGTCAACCTCGCGCCGCGCTGGCTCGCCGACCCCTCGCTGCCCGAGCAGATCGGCCGCGCGCTGGCCCACCACGGCGTCGCGCCGTCGCTGCTGTGCCTGGAGATCACCGAGGGCTCGGTCATCAAGGACCCGCAACGCGCGATCTCCACCCTGGAGCGGCTGCGGGCGCTCGGCGTGCACCTCGCGGTCGACGACTTCGGCACCGGCTACTCGTCGCTGACCTACCTCACCCGGCTGCCCGTGGACCAGCTGAAGATCGACAAGTCGTTCGTCCAGCGGATCGAGGAGGGGCACCGCGACCGGGTCATCGTCCGGTCGATCCTCGACCTCGCGCGCAACCTCGGCATCGAGGCCGTCGCCGAGGGCGTCACGGACGCCGGCACGCACCGGGCCCTGCAGGAGATGGGCTGCCGGCTCGGCCAGGGGTACCTCTGGGCGCGGCCCATGGCGCCGGACGACGTCCCCGCGGTGCTGCGCGACCTCGGCGTCGTCGAGGTGCCGGTGGACGGCGCCCCGCCCCGCGGGCTGCCCGCGCAGCGCCTGTCGTGGGAGGCGTGGGCGGCGCACTCCGGCGCCTCGGCGCTGCCCTACGCTTCCTCGGGTGAGCGCAGACACCCCGAGCGCGCCTGAGGGCGCCCGCGAGGCACTCCGGGCCCTCGTCGCCGACCTCGCCGTCGTCCACGGCCGCGTCACCCTCGCCAGCGGGCGGGAGGCGGACTACTACGTCGACCTGCGGCGGGTGACGCTCGACCACCGCTGCGCCCCGCTCGTCGGCGAGGTCATGCTCGACGTCACCGCCGGCTGGGAGTTCGACGCCGTCGGCGGCCTGACGATGGGCGCCGACCCGGTGGGCATCTCGATGATGCTCGCCGCCGGCCGGGCCGGCCGCGACCTCGACGCCTTCGTCGTCCGCAAGGCCGGCAAGGCGCACGGGCTGCAGAAGCGGATCGAGGGCCCGGACGTCGCGGGCCGCCGCGTCGTCGCCGTCGAGGACACCTCGACCACGGGCGGCTCGGTGCTCACCGCCGTCGAGGCGCTGCGCGAGGCCGGGGCCGACGTCGTCGGCGTCGCCGTCATCGTCGACCGGGACACCGGCGCCCGCGAGGCCGTCGAGGCGGCCGGCCTGGAGTACCGCTGGGCCTACGGGCTCGCCGACCTCGGCCTCGGCTGACCCTTCGACTGACCGTCGCCCGTGAGCTCCCTGCCCGCCGCGTACGCCGGCCACCCCCACGCGAGCGAGGCGGCGCGGTCCGTCGCCGAGCGCGGGACCGTGCTGCGGGCGCAGGTGGGCTCGGGCGTCCACGGGACGTCGGTCTCCGGCCAGGACGACCGCGACGAGCTCGGCATCTGCCTCGAGCCGCCCGAGTGCGTCACCGGACTGGCCGTCATGCCCACCGGGGTACCGTTCGAGCAGTACCAGCGGCACACGGCGTGGGACCGGCCCGGCGGGCTCGCCGAGCGGTCCGGGGCGGGTGACCTCGACGTCGTCGTCTACTCCGCGCGGAAATGGTGCCGGCTCGCGCTCGCCGGGAACCCGACCGTCCTGCTCCTGCTCTTCGTGCCCGACGCCGAGGTGGTCGTCGAGACGGCCGTGGGCCGTGAGCTACGGGCGAACGCCCACCGCTTCGTGTCCCGCCTCAGCGCGGCCCGGTTCGTCGGGTACCTGGACTCCCAGCGCGCGGCGATGACCGGCGAGGTCGGTGCCCACACCAACCGGCCCGAGCTGGTCGCCGTGCACGGATACGACACGAAGTTCGCCATGCACGCCCTGCGGCTCGGGGTCCAGGGTGTGGAGCTGCTGACGACGGGCAGGATCACGCTGCCGGTGCCCGAACCGCAGCGCTCCTCCCTGCGGGCGGTCCGGACGGGTGCGGTCCCGCTCGCCGAGGTCGTCGAGGCCGTGGACGACGCCCGCGCCCGGCTCGTCGCGCTGGCCGACAGTCCCGACGTCCCGCCCGAGCCGGACCGGGCCTGGGTCGACGCGTGGCTGCACCGCACCCACCTGGAGTTCTGGGTCACCGGGGCCCGGTGACCGCTCGGTCCCGCGGTCCTGCGTGCTCGGCCCGGCGGGGCAGCCCGGCCAACGGCCGCCCCGCGGGGGCTCAGCCGATCCATCTGCCGCAGTAGGCGGGCACGACGGCGCCGGGGC
>JBQGCR010000279.1:0-8134 GCA_052038585.1 Kineosporiaceae bacterium | reverse complement strand
GACACGACGGCCGCCGGGGACGCCTTCTGCGGCACGTTCGCCGCCGCGCTCGCCGAGGGGCTCGACGCGGCGTCGGCGCTGCGCCGGGCCGGCGCGGGCGGCGCGCTGGCGACGACCACCGCCGGGGCGGTCCCCTCGCTGCCGGACCGGGCCGCCGTGGACGCGCTCCTGGCGGAGCAGCCGATCGGGTGAGGGACCGCCCGGTCGGGCGGCGTCGGCGCGGGCGGGTCAAGGCCGGCCGGTGACCGGGCCGACATCGAGGGGACAGACCGCCCCGAACCCGTCCGAGAGGCAGACCTCCCATGACCACGGCGATCCTCGCGTCCCGCGTCACCGCCCTGTGCGCCGACTGCTACCGCCATGAGGTGCCGGTCTGCGAGGAGTGCCGGGCGCCGCACGGCTGCTGGGGGCACGTCTGCCTCGCCGGCTGACCTCCTAGAGCGCGTCGAGCTTGGCGACGCGGTTGGCGTGGCGCCCGCCGGCGAAGCCCGCGGCGAGGAAGACGTCGAGAGCCTCGGCGGCGCGGTCGTACGTCGTCAGGCGCTCGCCGAAGCAGACCACCTGGGCGTCGTTGTGCTCGCGGGCCAGCCGCGCCGTCGTCGTGTCGTAGGCGACGGCGGCCCGGACGCCGGGGACCTTGTTCGCGGCCATGCAGATCCCGATCCCGCTGCCGCACACGGCGACCCCGCGCTCGGCGGTGCCGTCGAGGACCGCCCGGGCGACGGCGGCGCCGAAGTCCGGGTAGTCGACCCGGCCCTCGCCGTGGGTGCCGAGGTCGACGACCTCGTGCCCCGCCTCGCGGGCGTGGGTGACGAGCTGGTCCTTGAGGTGGACGCCGGCGTGGTCCGCGCCGAAGGCGATGCGCATGAGCGAAATCCTCCCGCACCGGCCGCGCCGCGCGTCACCGGGGCTCGGGTGGCGGGCGTCGCACCGCCGGGCCACACTCGTCGTGATCACCGAGCCCGGGAGAGCCGATGCCGTACCGCAGCCCCGACGACGAGCCCGCCGGCCACGTCCCCGCGTGGCACCCCGAGGGCGGCGCCGGGCCCGCCGCGGCACCCGCGGCGGCGCCCGTCCCGGTCGGGGTCCTGCTCGCGACGGCGCTCGTGATGCTCGGGCTCTTCACGCTCCAGGTCCGCCTCGACGGCTGGCTCGGCTCGGGCCTGCTCGTCGCGGGCGTCGTCCTGCTCCTGCACGAGGTGTGGCACTGGCGCCTGCCGGGCGGCACCGCCCGGGACTGACGCGGCTCAGGCGGCCGACGCCGCGTCGCGCGCCTGCGCGGCGGCGACCTGGCGGCTCGCCTCGGCCCGCTCGGCGACCGTCGTCACGACGACGTGCGGCACCCGGGTGCGGTCCCACCGCACGTGCACGCCCCGGACCACCCACAGCCACACGACCGCCCCGACGGACACGGCGATCGCCGCGAAGGCCCCGACGAGGATCGACCACTGGGCGCCGTAGGTCTCCCCGACCCAGCCGACGAGCGGCGACCCGAGCGGGGTGCCGCCCATGAAGATCGCCATGTAGAGGGCCATGACGCGGCCGCGCATGTGCGGCGCCGTCGTCATCTGCACCGTCGCGTTCGCCGCGGTCATGAGCGTGAGCGAGGACAGCCCGACCGGCACGAGCATGACGGCGAAGAGCTCGTAGGTCGGCATGAGCGCGGCGACGACGCTCGTCAGGCCGAAGACGAAGGTCGCCCCGACGACGAGCCGCAGCCGCGGGTGCTCGCGCCGTGCGGCGAGCAGCGCCCCGCCGAGCGAGCCGATCGCCATGATCGAGCCGAGCAGGCCGTACTCCCCCGCGCCCTTGTCGAACTCGAGGCGGGCCATGAGCGCCGTCGTCAGCTGGAAGTTCAGGCCGAGGGTCCCGACGACCCCGACGACGACCATGATGAGGACGATGTCGCTGCGGCCGCGGACGTAGGCGATGCCCTCCCGGACCCCGCCGCCGTCCTTCGGCCGGTCCACCGGGCGCAGGCTCGCGACGTCCATCCGGCTCAGGGAGACGAGCACCGCAGCGAAGGTCGCGGCGTTGATGAGGAAGACCGGCCCGGTGCCGAACCAGTGGATGAGCAGGCCGGCGATGCCGGGGCCGATGAGCCGGCCGGCGTGGAACGAGGCGCTGTTGAGGCCGACGGCGTTCGGCAGGTCCTCGGTCGGGACCATCTCGGAGACGAAGGCCTGCCGAGCGGGTCCGTCGACCGCGGCGACGACGCCGAGCGCGAGCGCGAGGACGTAGACCATCCAGAGCTGGGCGACGCCGGCGACGACGAGGAGGCCGAGCACGAGGCCGAGCAGCCCGGACAGGGACTGGGTGAGCATGAGGATGCGCCGGCGGTCGAACCGGTCGGCGAGGGAGCCCGCGACGCCGGCGAGCAGGAGCATCGGCGCGAACTGCAGGCCGGTCGTGATGCCGACGGCGACGCCGGAGTTGTCGGTGAGGACCGTGAGGACGAGCCAGTCCTGGGCGACGCGCTGCATCCACGTCCCGGTGTTGCTGACGATCGCCCCGCCCGCCCACAACCGGTAGTTGGGCACGCGCAGGGAGCGGAACGTGGGACTCACGAGTCGGCGATCCTCCTCAGGATGGCTCCGGCGCGGGCGAGGGTCTCCCGCTCCTCCGGGGTGAGGTCGGCCAGGCGCCGCGCGAGCCACGCGTCGCGCCGGCGGCGCGTGGCGTGGACGGTCGAGCGTCCGGCCTCGGTGAGCTGGACGATCACCTGCCGCCCGTCGGCGGGGTCGGCGGTGCGGGTGACGAGCCCGAGGTCGGTCAGGCCGGCCAGCGTCCGGGTCATGGACGGCGGCTGCACGCGCTCGAGGTCGGCGAGCTCGCGCGGGGTGGCGGCGCCGTGCCGGTCGAGCAGGGCCAGGACGCTGTACTGGCCGTCGGACAGGTCGGCGTCGTCCTTCTCGACGCGCAGCCGCCGGACGGTCCGCATGAGGGCGACGCGCAGGTCGGCGGCGAGCGGCGAGGGCCGGCAGTGCTCCTTGCGGATGCCGTCGGCCGGACGGACGACGCCGGTGACGGCGCCCGCCTGCGTGCCTGCCTGCGTGCCTGCTGGTCCCATGTCGTTACCCAACCTCATTAGCCCCGCTAACTATTCCACGGTACCCCCGGAGACCCGTGACATGCACGACGGGGACCGCAGGTTCCGCACCGGTCGATCACGTGCGAAGATCTCCGCGCACACGCGCCGGGCGGTCGGGTGCGGAGGGGTTGAGATGGGCTACTTCGTCGGGCAGTCGCTGCTCGTCGTCCTCGCGGCGTTCGCCCTCGGGCTGGGCGTCGGGTGGCTCGCGTGGCGCCGCGGTGGCGAGGGCGCGGAGTCCGAGTCGGTCCGCCGGCTGCGGCGCGAGCACGAGGCGGCGATGCGCTGGATGCGCATGGAGCACTTCGACAGCATCCAGGCGCTGCGGGACGACCTGGCCCGCACCCGGCACGAGGTCGAGGTCCTGCGCGTCGGCCCCGTCGTCACCGGGTTCCCCACCGCCGCAACGACACTCAGCGTCATCGACACGCCACAGCCGGTAGTGGTCAGCACGGCGGCCGCGCTGGACGACGTCCCCGAGCCGCGGACGACGCCGAACGGCGCGAGCGCCTCGTCCGTCGTCGACGACCTCCAGCGGATCGAGGGCATCGGCCCGAAGATGGCCGCGGCCCTGCACGAGTACGGCATCACGACCTTCACCGACCTCGCCGCGACGTCCTACGAGACGCTGCGCGAGGCCACCGCCCGGCACGGGCTGCGCTTCGCCCCGAGCATGATCACCTGGCCGGACCAGGCCCGCCTGCTCGCCGACGGGGACGACGAGGGCTTCGCCCGGCTCACCGCCTCGCTCGTCGCCGGCCGCGCGCCGGGTGCCCGTCGTTGACCGGACGACCCCGCTCCCGCCGTGCCCTGCCCGCCGCCGTCGCGGTGACCGGGCTCGCCGCTCTCGTCGGCGTCCAGCTCACGGGCGTGCGCGCCGGCGTCGAGGACGACCTCGCCTCGCGCGCGACGGCCGCGCTGCCGGACGGCTCGGGCGCGACGGTGCGGTTCGAGGGCCGCGACGGCGTGCTGACCGTCCCGGCGGCCGAGGCGGACCGGGCCGACCGCCTCCTCGCCGACGTCACGGCCGTCCGGGGCGTGCGCACCGTCTCCCTCGCCGCCGCACCGGCCGCCGGCGCCACGCGCCCCGTCGCCACCGCGACCCCGACGGTGACCGTCACGGTCACCGCCACCCCGACCGCCACACCGACCGCCACCCCGACGGCCACCCCGACCCCCACCCCGACGGCCGAGGAGTCCGCCGTGCAGCGCCGGCTGCGGGCGCTCCCGCCGATCACGTTCGAGCGCGGCGCGACCCACCCCACGGCGGACGGGGTCGCGGCCGTCCGTCGCGCGGCGCGCATCCTCGCGGCCGCGCCGGACGTCCGGGTCGAGATCGGCGGCCACAGCGACACGTTCGGGTCGAGCCGGCGCGGCCTCAACCTGTCCCAGGCGCGGGCCAAGGCGGTCCGGGCCCTGCTCGAGGCCCACGGCGTCGACCCCTCGCGCCTGCGCGCGGTCGGCTACGGCGAGACCCGGCCGCTCGTCGACCCCGAGCTCACCGACGCCGACCGGGCGGCGAACCGCCGGGTGGAGCTCGTCGTCCTGCCCTAGGGTCGCCGGCGTGGAGCTCACCGGTCGCAGGTCGTCGCCTGGCGGCTGGGGCGCCACCACCTCACCGACCTCGACGCGCCGGACGCCGTGGGCACCGCGGCCCGGCTCTGCGGCGTCCAGGCCCAGGTGCTCGCCGCGGCCCGGCTCGCCGTCCGGACCCGGGGCGCGGCCGACACCGTCCCGGACGACCTCGCGGCCGGCCGGCTCGTGCGGACGTGGGCGGTGCGCGGCACGCTGCACCTGCTGCCCGTCGCCGGGCCCGGGGGTGCGCGACTGGCTCGCCCTCACCGCCGCCGGCCGGACGTGGACGAAGGGCGCCTGGCAGCGCACCTTCGTCGGCGCCGGGCAGCTCGACGCCTTCGCCCGCGTCGTCGAGGACCTGCTCGCCGACGGCCGGGCGGCCACCCGGGAGGACCTCGTCGAGGCCGCCCAGGCGAGCGGCGACGACCACCTCGCCGACCAGGTCGCGGGGTCGTGGGGCGCGGTCCTCAAGCCCCTGGCGTGGCAGGGACTGCTCGTCCAGGGACCGCCCGGTCCGGGCGGGCGCGCGACCGTCACCCGGCCGGCCGTCACCGGGCCCGGCTGGCCCGCGGCCCCGGACGCCGACGACGCCGGCCCGCGCGCCGTCCGGGCGCACGCCGGCGTCCACGGCCCGACGACGCCCGAGGCGTTCGACGCCTTCGTCCTGCGGGGCGCGACGCCGAAGGCCCGGCTGCGCCGCTGGTTCGCCGCCGCCGGCCTCGAGCCGGTGACGGTCGACGGCCGCCCGGCCCTGGCCCGCCCGGAGGACCTGGCCGGGCTCGCGGCCGCGCGGACCGACGTCGTCCGGCTGCTGCCCGCCTTCGACCAGCTCGTGCTCGGCCCGGGCACGCGCGACGAGCTCGTCGTGCCGGCGGCGCACCGCGCCGACGTCAGCCGTGCCGCGGGCTGGATCTCCCCCGTCGTCGTCACCGCCGACGGCGTCGTCGGGACGTGGGAGCCCCGCGACGGCGAGCCGGCCGTCACCCTCTTCGACGACGCGCCGGCACCGGCGCCCGCCGCGCTCGCCGCGGAGATCGCCCGCACCGCAGCGCTCCTCTAGGGCACCATGGCGGTGGGTCGGGACGTCCAGGGTCGAACGAGGTCGCCGCCGGAGGCGTTGCCGTGCCGAGCCCTGCCCGCTTCTACCCCGTCGACCGGCGCCCCCGCGTCGAGGTCCACCACCGCGACGGCACCTGGTACCCGGGCCGGCTGCACGCCTGGCTGCGACGACGGCGCCCCACGGGGTGGGACGCCGTCGTCAGCTACCACGTCGGTGCCGGGTTGCAGTACTACCTGTGCGTACCCGCCGAGCGGGTGCGCCCGCTCGTCACGACACCCCGAGCCAGCCCTTGATCGGGTCGATGGCGAAGTAGACGACGAACAGCGCCGAGGTGACCCACAGCAGCGGGTGCACCTGGGACGCCTTGCCGCGCACCGCCTTGAGCACGACGTAGGACACGAAGCCCGCGCCGATGCCGGCGGTGATCGAGTACGTGAACGGCATGAGGACGATCGTGAGGAACGCCGGCAGGGCGAGCTCGAAGTCGTCCCAGTCGATCCCGGAGATCTGGGTCATCATGAGGAACCCGACGATGATGAGCGCGGGCGTCGCCGCCTCGTACGGGATGACCTCGACGACCGGCGCGAACATCGTCGCGAGGAGGAAGAGCACGCCGGTGACGATGCTCGCCAGGCCGGTGCGGGCCCCCTCGCCGACGCCCGCGGCGGACTCGATGTAGGACGTGTTGCTCGACACCGCGCCCATGCCACCGGCCACCGCGCCGATCGAGTCGACGACGAGGATCTTCTGGCTGTTCGGCGGGTTGCCGTCGTCGTCGAGCAGGTCGGCCTCGGCGCCGATGGCGACCATCGTGCCCATCGTGTCGAAGAAGTCGGCGAGCATGAGCGTGAAGACGAGCAGGACGACGGTGACGACGCCGATCGCCGAGAACGAGCCGAGCAGGTTGAAGTCGCCGAGCAGCGAGAAGCTCGGGACGGAGAAGACGTCCGACGGGATCGCCGGGACGTTGAGGCCCCAGCCGGTCGGGTTGTCCTCGCTGAGGTTGCCGAGCTCGAGGACCGACTCGAGGACGACGGCGAGCGTCGTCGCGACCGCGATCCCGATGAGGATCGCCGCCTTGACCTTGCGCGCCATGAGGATCGCGATCGTCAGGACCCCGACGACGAAGACGAGGGTCGGCCAGCCGGCGAGGAAGCCGCCGACGCCGAGCTCGACCGGCGTGCCCGCGCCGCGGCGCACGAAGCCGGCGTCGACGAAGCCGATGATCGTGATGAACAGGCCGATGCCGACGCTGATCGCCGTCTTGAGCTGCACGGGGACGGCGTGGAAGACGGCCTGCCGGAAGCCGGTGAGGACGAGGACGAGGATGATGAGGCCCTCGATGACGACGAGGCCCATCGCGTCCGCCCACGTCATCCCGGGCAGCTTGGCGATGCTGAACGTGACGAAGGCGTTGAGCCCCAGGCCCGTCGCGAGCGCGAGCGGGTAGTTGGCCACGGCGCCCATGAGGATCGTCATGACGCCCGCGACGAGCGCGGTGCCCGCCGCGACGAGCGGGATGTTCGCCTCCGAGCCGCCGCCGAGGAAGCCGCCGGTGGAGTCGGCCTGGGTGCCGATGATGAGCGGGTTGAGGACGATGATGTAGGCCATCGTCACGAAGGTGACCAGACCACCGCGGACCTCGCGGCCGATGCTCGACCCGCGGGCGGTGATCTGGAAGTAGCGGTCGAGGAAGCCGCCGGACGTGGCGGTGGGCGCTGTGGCGCTCGACATGCGGAACCTCTCGTGGTGCGTGCGGACCGGCGCATCCTCCCAGAGGAGTGTCAGCATCGTGTAAACGCGTAGCCTGGCCGGGTGAGGCTCGTGCCGACCTTCCTCGTCCCCGACCCGCGCACGCGCCGGCCGGACCCCGAGCCGCTGCGCACCGACGACCGGGGCGCCGTCCTCGTCGGCACCGTCGTCTGGGCGGTCCTGCTCGTCGTCGCCCTCGTCGAGCGGGACCGGCTCGAGGCGGACGGGAACGGCTGGTGGGTCTGGACGCCCGTCGTCGGGATCGCCCTGGGACTGCTCGGGCTGCGCGTCGTCAGCCGGCGCCACCGGCGGGGCTGAGCCCGAAGGCCTCCTCGACGAGCGCGGTGTCGACCGCGCCCGGCGCGGCGAGCACCGCGGCGACGGCGTGCCGCAGGTCCCAGCGTCCGGCGGCCCAGGCGAGGCCGCGGGCGAGCCCGTCGGCGGTGGCGGCGTGCACCCGCCCGTCGGTGACCCACCAGTCGACCTCGTGCCCGTCGACGGCGAGCGTGTCGTGCTCGCACCACGTCGCGGTCGCCCCGGGCAGCAGCCGGCGGACGGCCGGCGGTAGGTCCGCGGCCGCGGCCCCGTACTCCTCGACGACCCCGGGGACGACGTCGGCGGCGCGCGCGACGTCGAGGACGTCGGCGAGGTCGTCG
>JBQGCR010000278.1:0-6309 GCA_052038585.1 Kineosporiaceae bacterium | reverse complement strand
TGACGCGGTCCGGGAGGCGGCGGACGAGGCCGCGCACCGCGCGCGGGCTCCGCTGCAGCACCCCGAGGACGGGGTCGGTCGGCGAGGCGACGGTCACCCACACCAGCCCGTCGGAGCCGAGGGCGATGTTGTCCGGGTGTCCGGGCAGGTCCTCGACCCACGTCGTCACCTCGCCGGGCTCCCCGGCGTGCAGCGGGACCCGGCGGATGCGACAGGTGCCGGTCTCGGCGACGAGCACCGCGCGCTCGTCGGGCAGGAGCGCGACGCCGTTGGCGAAGGCGAGCCCGTCGACGACGGTCGAGACGGTGCCGTCCGGGGTGCGGCGCAGCAGCCGCCCGGTGCACGTGTGCTCGACGAGGTCGTTCTTCCAGTCCTCGACCTGCCAGCGCCGGCTGGAGTCGGTGAACCAGATGGTGCCGTCGCGCTGGACGGCGGCGTTGTTCGTGAAGAGCAGGTGCTCGCCGTCGACCTCGGTCAGCAGGGTCTCGAGGTCGCCGCTCGCGGGGTCGAGCGCGAGCAGGCCGCGGTGGGCGTCGCAGACGAGCACCCGGCCGTCCGGCAGCCACTCCAGGCCGAGGGGGCGCCCGCCCGTCACCGCGACGGGCGTCACCGTGCCGGCGGCGGGGTCGTGGACGTGGACGACGCCGTCGGCGGTGCCCGTCCAGACGCGTCCGTCGTCCCCGACGAGCACGTCCTCCGCCCCGGGGCCCGGGACCGGCACGACGGTCAGCGGCAGCGTCATGCCCGGGAGCGTAGGGGCTGCCGGGCCGGGCGTCACCCGGGGCGCTCGGTAGGGTCGAGGCCGTGACCGTCCACGCCTCGCTCGCCGACCGGGTCGCCGTCCTGACGATCGACCGCCAGCACCGGCGCAACGCCCTCGACCTCGCGACCCTCGAGCAGCTGCACGACGAGGTCGTCGCCGCGCTCGCCGCCGGTGCGCGCGCCCTCGTCCTCACCGGGGCCGGCGGCCACTTCTGCGCCGGCGCCGACCTCAAGGACCTCGAGGACGTCTCCTTCACGCAGCGCCTCGCCGAGGTCCTCCAGCACCTCGCGGCCGTCCCCGTCCCCACCGTCGCCGCCGTCGACGGCTCGTGCATGGGCCTCGGGATGCAGCTCGCGCTCGCCTGCGACGTGCGCGTCGTCGGCGACTCGGCCCGCTTCGCCGTCCCGGTCGCCAAGCTGGGCCTCATGGTCGACCACTGGACCCTCGACCGGCTCGCCCGCTGCTGGGGCGAGGGCGCGGCCCGGCACCTCGTCCTCACGGCCGCCGTCCTCGACGCCGACGACGCCTGGCGCCTCGGGTTCGCGCAGGAGCGGGGTGGCCTCGACGACGCCCTGGCCCTCGCGACGCGCGCCGCGTCGCTCGCCCCGCTGAGCCAGGCCGGCTCCAAGGTCGGCCTCGGCGTCCGGCACGACGACGAGGCCGGGCTCGGGCGCTACGAGGCCGCGTTCGCGCACGCGTGGTCGAGCGAGGACCTCGCCGAGGGGCGGGCCGCCTTCGCCGAGCGCCGTCCGGCCGTCTTCCGGGGGGTCTGACGATGACGACGCACGACCACTCCCACGACCACGGACACCCGCACGACCACGGGTCCGACACCGGCCCCACGGCCGACGCGAGCGTCCGGGTCGCCCGCGCCAACGACGCCCCGGCGGTCGGTCGGGTCCAGGCCGACGTCTTCCGGGCGACGTACGCCGGCCGGCTGCCCGACGACGTCGTGGCGCTCTTCGAGCCGGACGCCTTCGCGCGCGCCTGGCGGGCCGGCCTGACCGACCCGCCGGAGGGCGTCCACCGGCTGCTCGTCGCGTGCGCCGGCCCGCAGGTCGTCGGCGCCGTGGCGCTCGGCCCGTCGCAGGACCCCGACGGCGAGGGCGCCTGGGGCGAGGTCACGCTCCTCGTCGTGCATCCCGACGCCCGCCGCCAGGGCCACGGCTCGCGGCTGGTCAACGCCGCCGTCGACCAGCTGCGCCAGGCCGGGGCCGACACCGTCACCGCGTGGCTGCTCGCCGACGACGAGGAGACGCGCGCCTTCCTCGCGGGCTCGGGCCTGGGCCCCGACGGCGCCTTCCGCGACCGCGTCGTCTCGCCCGACGGCGACACGCTGCGCGAGGTGCGGGTGCTGGCCCGGCTCGACGAGCCGGACGGGGGATGACGGGCTCCGCGGTGCCGCTCCCCCCGGAGCGGCGGCGCGAGGTGCGCCGACAGGCTCTGTCGGTCGGCGGGGCCACGGGCCTCTACGGCGTCTCGTTCGGCGCGCTGTCGGTGGCCTCGGGTCTCGACGTCTGGCAGACGCAGGCGCTCTCGCTCCTGCTGTTCAGCGGCGGGTCGCAGTTCGCCGTCGTCGGGGTCCTCGGCGCCGGGGGCAGCGGTGTGGCCGCGGTGGCGACGTCGTCGCTGCTCGGCGTCCGCAACGGTCTCTACGCCCTGCAGACCTCGCGCTTCCTCGGCGTCGCGGGGCTGCGCCGGCTCGCCGCGGCGCAGCTGACCATCGACGAGTCGACCGCCGTCGGGGTGGCCCAGCCGGAGCGTCCGGCCCAGCGGGTCGGGTTCTGGCTCACGGGCATCGCCGTGTTCGTGGGCTGGAACCTCATGACCCTCGTGGGCGCTCTCGTCGGCAACGCGCTCGGCGACCCCCGCACCTACGGGCTCGACGCCGCGGCGGCGGCGGCCTTCGCCGCGCTCCTCTGGCCGCGTCTGCGCAGCGGGGACGCGGCGGCCACCGCCGTGCTCGCCGTGTTCGTCGCCCTCGTCACGAGCCCGCTCCTGCCGCCGGGGGTGCCGGTCATCCTCTCCGTGCTCGCCGCCCTCGCCGTCGGGCTGCGGCGCGGCGGACGGCACGAGGGGTCGCCGACGGCCGCCCCCGGTGAGCTCGACGGACGGGACCCGCTGCCGTGACGACCTGGACCACCGTGCTGCTCGCCTGCGCCGCGGCCTACGCGCTCAAGCTGGCCGGCTACCTCGTGCCCGCCCACTGGGTCGAGGGCGAGCGTCGCTCCCGCGTCATCGCCCTGCTGCCCGTCGCGCTCCTCGCCGCCCTCGTCACCGTGCAGACCGTCGCCGGTGACGCCGGGGCGCTCGTGCTGGACGCCCGCGCGGCGGCCCTCGCCGTGGCGGTCGTCCTGCTGCTCCTGCGCGCCAACTTCCTCGTCGTCGTCGCCGGGGCGGCCGCCACCGCGGCGCTGCTGCGGGCCGTCGGCTGGGGCTGAGTCAGGCCGAGCGGTAGCGCTCGAGTACGACGTCGACCACGCGGGCGTCGGGGAGCAGCGGCGCGGTGACGACGTCGGCGCCGCACCCCTCGAGCCGACGCCGGAAGAACCCCGGCGCCAAGAGGTAGGAGACGAGCACGACACGCTCGGCACCGTCGATGCGCGCCGCCGTCACCGCGCAGGCGGCCGGGGGCCGCGGACCCGCTGCGTACCCGAGGCGCACCGGGCGGTGCAGGCGCTCACCGAGCCGGCGCGCCGTCTCGGCCGAGGCCTCCTGCGCGCGCTCGTCGCTGGACCCGGCCGGTGCGAGGACGACCGCGTCCCGCGGCCCCGCTCCCCCGGCCTGCTCCACCCGCTCGACGAGGAGGTCGACGAGGAGGTCGTCCGGCCCGAGCGCAGGGGTGACGACGACGTCCGACCGCCCGGCGACGGCCTCGGCGAGGTCGACCCGCACGTGGTAGCCCGCGGCGAGCAGCAGCGGGACGACCACGCCGGCGCGCGAACCGTCGGGTCGCGCCGGCAGCGACGCCACGACCTCGTCGACGGCCGGTCCGTGGACGTCGACGTACGCCTCGCGGACGTCGACACCCGGCAGCCGCGCGGCGACCGCCTCCACCGCCGCCGCGACGACCGCGCGGCCGCGCGCGTCACGGGTGCCGTGCCCGCAGACGACGAGGGCCGGCGGCTCAGCCATCGTCCGACGCGGGGCCGGGCGGGGTCGCGCAGACCGGGTCGTCGAGGAAGCCCTCGGCCGCGACCCGGCCGATGACGACGACGGCGGGCGGGCGCACGCCGGCCTCCGCGAACACCCGGGCCGCGGTGGCGAGCGTCGCACGGGTCACGCGCTCGTGCGCGGTCGAGCCCTGCTCCACCGCGGCCACCGGCAGGTCGGCCGGCACGCCCTGCGCGAGCGCGGCGTCGCAGATGCCCGGCAGCGCCGAGACGGCCATGAGGAGGACGACCGTGGCCCCGGCTGCGAGCGCACCGGTCATGGCGGGGTCCGCGCCGGCGTGCCCGGAGGTGACGAGGACCGACGTCGCGACGCCGCGCTGCGTCACGGGGATGCCGGCGAGCGCCGGCACCGAGAACGCCGAGGTGATGCCGGGGACGACGTCGACCTCGACGCCCGCCGCGCGGCAGGCGTGGACCTCCTCGCCCCCGCGGCCGAAGACGTACGGGTCGCCGCCCTTGAAACGGACGACGGTCCTCCCGGCGAGCGCGTGCTCGACGAGCAGACGGTTGATCTCGGCCTGCGGCACGGGGTGGTTGGTCGGGCTCTTCCCGACGTTGACGACCTCGACGTCGTCGGGCAGGTGGTCGAGCAGCCACGTCGCCCCGAGCCGGTCGGTGACGACCACGTCGGCCGTCGCGAGCGCCTCGCGCCCGGCCGTGGTCACGAGGCCGGGCGCCCCCGGGCCGCTGCCGACGAGCACGACCCGGCCGGTGCCCGACCGGTGCCGCCGCAGGTCGACGCGGCCGGACTCCACGTGCGCGCCGAGGGCGTCGCGGACCGCGACGGTCCGGCGCGGGTCGGGGGCGCCGGTGCTCACGACCCCGATCCGCAGGTCGTCGTGGGTCGACTGCGCGGCCACCCGGGCGCTGCCCGCCGCGCCGTCCGAGGCGTCGACGCACCACGTGCGCCGCGCCTCGCACCAGGCGACGACGTCGCGGTTGGTCGCCGGGTCGTCGGTGGCGGCGACGACGAACCAGGCGTCGTCGACGTCCTGCTCGACGACCGGCCGCTGCCGGAGCTCGACGTCGCCGTGCGAGGCCATCCGGCGGACGTCGTCGGAGGGCGCGGGGTCGACGACGACGACCCGGGCCCCGTCCTCGACGAGGGTGCGGACGCGTCGCCCGCCGACCGCTCCGGCACCGACGACGACGACCCGCCGCCCGGCGAGGTCGAGCCCGACGAGGGTGCTCACCCGAGGCCGAGGTAGTGCTCGAGCCCGACCGTGAGGCCGGGGCGGTCGCCGACCTGCCGGACCGCGGCGAGCACGCCGGACATGAAGGAGACCCGGTCGAAGGAGTCGTGGCGCAGCGTGAGCATCTCGCCGGGGCCCCCGAGGAGGACCTCCTGGTGGGCCACGAGGCCGCGCAGCCGCACGGAGTGGACGGGGACGCCGTGCACGCGGGCGCCGCGGGCGCCGTCGGGGTCGTGGGTCGTGGCGTCCGGGACGGGGTCACAGCCGGCCTCGTCGCGGGCGGCGCCGATGAGGTCCGCCGTGCGCGCGGCCGTGCCCGAGGGCGCGTCGACCTTGTCCGGGTGGTGCAGCTCGACGACCTCGACGGACTCGAAGAAGGGGGCGGCGCGACGGGAGAGCTCCATGAGGAGCACCGCGCCGATCGCGAAGTTCGGGGCGACGAGGACGCCGACGGTCGGGTCCTCGCCGAGCTGCTCGCGCAGCGCCGCGAGGCGCTCCTCGCTCCACCCGGTCGTCCCCACGACGACGTGGACGCCGCGCTCGACGCAGTGGGCGACGTTGGCCGGCGAGGCGTCCGGGACCGAGAACTCGACGACGACGTCCGCCCCGCCGAGGTCCCCGAGGTCGTCCCCGGCGTCGTACCGGCCGACGAGCTCGAGGTCGTCGGCGCCCTCGACCGCCGCGCAGACCGTGGACCCCATCCGGCCGGCCGCACCGATGACCGCCACGCGTGTCGTGCTCATGCCGACCACCCTAGCCAGCGCCTCGCTCCCGGCTCCCTCGGCGTCCGCGCCGCGCCGTCGTTCACCGTCCGTTCACCTTCGGCCGTTCCGTCGGCTATCCTGAAGGTGAACAGCAGGTGAACACCACGGAAAGGGGGCCTGTCATGAAGAAGGTCACGACCACGACGAGCCGCACCGGCCTGGCCGTGCGCTGGGTCCCGGTGACCGACGCCGAGGGCCGCACGCGGATGGAGATGCGCTGGAGCGCGCCGCACCAGCTGCGTCCCCGCGCCGCCGCCGTACGGGCCGCACGTCCCGCGTGAGGCCCGCCCCCCCACCGGGGGGCGGGGGCCTGTCGCGTTCCCCTCCCCCGGACGCACCGGACACGCCGGAGCCCCGGCACACACGGGGTGTGCCGGGGCTCTGGTCCGGATGACGCGTGCGGCGCCGGCCGGGTC
>JBQGCR010000277.1:0-3055 GCA_052038585.1 Kineosporiaceae bacterium | reverse complement strand
CCGTGGAAGATCCGCTAGCCGTGCGTCCCGGCCGCCCCGCGGCCGAGGAGAGCCTGACCGCCCCGGCGGTCGTCGACCAGCAGCGCCGTGAGGAGCAGCCGCGCACGACCGCGGACGTCGTCTCGCTCGCCCTGCTCGGTGGGGGGTTCGCCGTGGTCGCCGCGGTCCTGGCGGCCACGACGCTGCGCGGGCTCACCGGCGAGGCGCTGCTGCTCGCCGCCGGTCTCGTGCTCGTCCACGCCGCGGCGGTCCGGGCCGAGTTCCGCGCGGCGACGGGCAGCGCCGTGCCGACCGAGCCGGTGCTCGTCGTCATGCTCCTGCTCCTGCCGCCGGCCCTCGTGCCGGCCCTCGTCCTCGGCGGGCTGCTCCTCGGCGGCTGGCGGGACGACGCCCCCGGCTCGCTGCCCAACCGGCTCGCCGTCCGCGCCGGGTCCGGCTGGCACAGCCTCGGCCCGGTCGCCGTCCTCCTGCTCGCCGGGGCGACGGACCCGGCGGCCGGGCTGTGGCCGGAGCGTCCCGGGGTGCTCCTCGCGGCCCTCGCCGCGCAGGTCGCCGTCGACGCCGTCGTCGCCGTCGGCCGGTGCGCCGCCCTCGGGGCGCCGCTGTCGGGGCTGCGCCGGCCGCTCGCCTGGACCTTCGGGGTCGACGCGCTCCTCGCGCCCCTCGGGCTGTGCATCGCCGTGGCCGCCGGGCCGGTCGCGGGCGGTGCGGCGGCCGTGGCCGCTGTCGCGTGCCCGGTCGTCCTGCTCCACGTGCTGCGCCTGGACCGGGCGCGGCACCTCGACGAGGCCGTCACCCTGTCGATCGCCTACGACTCGCTCGTCGGCCTCGCCCTCGCCGACCCCCTGACCGGGCTCTTCAACCGGCGCGGCTGGGACGAGGCGGTCCGGGAGGCGCAGCGCCGGCTCGACGCCGAGCCGGGGACCGTCGCCGTCGTCGCCGTCGGGGACCTCGACCACCTCAAGGCGACGAACGACGCGCACGGGCACGCGGTCGGGGACGGGCTGCTCCGCCAGGCGGCCACGGCCCTGCGCGAGGCCGCCGGGCCGGACGGCGTCGTCGCCCGCACCGGCGGGGACGAGTTCGCCGTCCTCGTGCTGCGCGGCCCCGACGAGCCGCCGGTCGACGCCGCGACGCTCCTCGCCGACCTGCGCGCCCGGCTCGCCGCCTGCGACCGGGTCTGCGGCGTCCTCGTCTCGCTGAGCCTCGGCGCGGCGGCCAGCCCACCGGCCCGGGACGTCGCGGCCGCCGTCGACGCGGCGGACGACGGGGCCCGCGCCGACAAGCTCGCGAGGGCGGCCAGCCGCGACGTGCGGTAGAACGGTGATCATGAGCCCGTCCCCGGTCGTCAGCGCGACCCTCGACGTCGACGCCCCGCCGTCGGCCGTCTTCGCCGTCCTCGCCGACCCCCGCCGGCACCACGAGATCGACGGGTCCGGCACCGTCCGGTCCGCCGTCCGCGGGCCCCGCCGGCTGCGCCTCGGCGCCCGCTTCGTGACGGGCATGCGGATGGGGCTGCCCTACGTCGTCCCGAACACCGTCGTCGAGTTCGAGGAGGAGCGCCTCATCGCGTGGCACCACCTGGCGCGCGTGCGCTGGCGCTACCGCCTCGAACCGCTCGACGGCGGCACCCGCACCCGGGTCACCGAGGAGTGGGACCCCACCCGCTCCCCGGTGCGCCGGGTGCTCGCCCGGACCGGCACGCCGGCCTGGGCGCAGAAGGCCGTCCGCGGGACGCTGCCGCGACTGGCCGCGGCAGCGTCCCGCCCGGCCGGCTAGATGACCCGGCCGCCGTCGGCGCGGCGCACCTGGATGACACTCGGCCGCGGCTGCCCCGTGCCGTCGTAGGGGAACACCGAGGCCGGGGCGTCCGGCGAGGCGCCCTCGACGTCCCCGGGGTGCTGCACCGCGACGATGACCGACTGCTCGTCGAAGGTCACGAGCGGGCCGCACGTCTCGGCGCCGGTCGGGACCGCGAGGAACTGCTGCACCTTGCCGCGGTCCGGGCCCTCGACGGGGACGACGTGGAGGGCGTCGTCGAGGCCGAGCGAGTCCGGCTGCCCGTCGGTCGACACGAGCAGGTTGCCCCGGCGGTCGAACGCGACGTTGTCGGGGCAGGAGATCGGCGAGACCTCCGAGGGGTCGATGCCGGAGAAGTACGTCGACGGGTCGGCCGGGTCGCCGGCGACGACGAGCAGCTTCCACGAGAAGGTCGCCGCCGCGGCGTCGTCGTCGTCCTCGTGGATCTCCAGGACCTGGCCGAACTTGTTCTCCGGCCGCGGGTTCGGGCCGTCGACCTCGCTCGGCAGGCGCCGGCTGTTGTTCGTCAGGGCGGCGTACACCTTGCCCGACACCGGGCTCGGCTGCACGTCCTCCGGACGGTCCATCTTCGTCGCGCCGACCGCGTCGGCGGCCAGCCGGGTCCAGACGAGGACGTCCTCGACGCTCATCCCCGGCACCCGGGAGGCGTTGTCGACGACGAGCGGCAGCCACTCGCCACGGCCGTCGTACGTCGGGGACGGGTCGCCGTCGAAGCGGGCGACGAACAGGTCGCCCTCCTCGAGCAGGGTCATGTTCTGCTTGCGGGCCTTCTCCGAGCCGCCGGGGACCATCGTGCGGGAGGAGACGAACTTGTACATGTAGTCGTAGCGCTCGTCGTCGCCCATGTAGGCGACGGCGTGGCCGTCCCTGCTCAGCGCGATCGTCGCGCCCTCGTGCTTGAACCGGCCGAGCGCCGTGTGCTTGCGCGGCGTCGAGCCGGGCCGGCGGGGGTCGATCTCGACGATCCAGCCGAAGCGGTGCGGCTCGTTCGGCTCGACCGCCGTGTCGAAGCGGTCGTCGGCGCGGAACCAGTTGCGCCCCGTGCCCTCGGTGATCCCGTAGCGGGCGTAGCCGGCGGCCGTCCGCGGGTCGGCCGGCTCGGCCTCGACCCGGAAGTACTGGTTGAAGTTCTCCTCGCCGGACAGCACGGTGCCCCACGGCGTCGTCCCGCCCGCGCAGTTGTTGAGCGTCCCGAAGGCGTAGCGGCCGGTCCGGTCGCGCGACGTGCGCAGGT
>JBQGCR010000276.1:0-7405 GCA_052038585.1 Kineosporiaceae bacterium | reverse complement strand
GGGGCGAGGCAGCGCACGGGGGCCGGGGTGAGCTCGGCGAAGGTGCCGTGCTGCACGTGGTCGCGCCGGTTGTAGCCGACGACCCGCTGGCCCGGCTCGAACTCGGTGACCGCGGGCCCTACGGCCGCAACGGTTCCCGCGACGTCCCAGCCGGGCCCGAGCGGGAAGTGGGTCGGGATCGCCGCTGCGAGGCCGCCCTGGAGGACCTTCCAGTCGACCGGGTTGACGCCCGCCGCGGCGACCGCGACGAGCACCGTGTCCGGGCCGACCGGCGGGTCGGCCAGGTCGCGCAGGGACAGGACGTCGGGGGCGCCGAACTCGTCGGCCGCAACGGCTCTCACCCCGGCGACGCTACGGGGAGTGGATCAGGGCCGCCCGCCGAGGTGTGCTCGACGGGCGGCCCTGGGTCGGTGCGGCCGCGGCCTGCACGACGAGGCCGGCCGGGCGGGTCAGCGCCGAGAATCAGCGCCGCGGGTCGAGCCGGCGGCGCGAGGCCTCGGGCAGGCTCGCCTCGATGCAGTCCGGGCACGCGGCGGAGCCGGACGGGGTGAAGGTGCGGTCCCAGAAGACCGTCCAGCCGGAGGTGAACTGCCCGCACAGCGTCTGCCGGGTCCCGGCGCGCCACGCGTGCTCGACGCCGTAGGGCAGCCACCGCATGGGCAGCCCGGCGTTCTTGTCGCGGACCTTGTGCGTCGCGACGACGAAGAGGCCGGCAGTCGCAGAGGTGGTCTGGGGCCGGGCCGGGGCGAGCGTGGGGGTCATGTCCGCACTCCTTGTCGTCTCGCGCGGTGCTTCCTCGCACCGCGGCACTGAGTGCCATCTTGGGGGCACTCGGTGCCGCTGACAAGGCCTTCGTGGCACTGAGTGCCAACGAATGTCGCTGTAAACCCTTCCACTTTCTCGATGGCCACCCGGTCGCCGGAATCCCTGCAACTCCCAGTTACACGCTCGTCGCCGCGGGTGCGGGCAGATCGGCAGGACACGCCGTGGGCGAGTCCTGCGGAACCGCCCGCAGCCGGCACCCGGGCCGGCGTGTCCTGCCCGCGCTCGATCGGCCGGGCACCGGGTCAGAGGGAGCGGGTGATCCGCTCGACGACGTCGTCGAGGGGCTGCCCCGCGCGGAAGACGGCGACGACGACGTCGCCCTCCCCCGAAGGCGACGACGGCGACGACGACGGGGGCGACGGCGGCCACGCCGGCACCACCGGGGCCACGGCGTCCTCGAAGAGCGTCACGACCCAGGCGAAGGCGGCGTCGAGCGCCGGGAGCGGGTCGTGGTCGCCCCCGGAGCGCAGCCACGCCCGGAGCACCTGGTTGTGCGCGGCGATGATCGCGCCCGCGGCGACGCCGGCCCGCAGCTCGGCGTCCGGCGCGTCCCCGAAGCGCGAGCGCAGGTAGCGGCTGAACTGCGCGGTGTACTGCGAGACGCTCGCGATCTCCCGGTGCCGCAGCGCCGGCACGGACCGAGCGACGCGGTAGCGCTCGATCGCGACGGCCTTGTCCTCGAGGTAGGTGAGGAAGATGATCCGGGCGCCGCCGCAGACGGCCGCCACCGGCGGCAGGTGACCGGCCGCGTCGAGGTAGCGGGCGACCGCCTGCGAGTGCCGGTCGTGGTCGGGGAAGATCGCGTCGTCCTTGGACCGGAAGTACCGGAAGAACGTCCGGCGGGCGATGCCCGCGCGCTCGGCGATGGCGTCGACGGTCGTCGACTCGTAGCCGCGCTCGGCGAACAGCGCCCGTGCGGCGCCGGCGATGCGCAGGCGCACCTCGCCCGTCGCGTCGTCCGGAACGGCTCTCACCACGCGACGACGCTAACGCCGCCGCCGCACCTCGCGCGCGCAGCCCGGTGTGGCACATGCCACCCTGCCCGGCGGCACCGGCAGCGGCCCGAGCTTGCGCACCGGCGTTTGCCCGGGCGGCGGCCGGGCAGCGAAGCGGCGTGCACCAGCCGGAACCCCTCGACGACCTCGACGACGAGTCGCTCGCCGCCGCCGCCCGAGCGGCCGCCGGGATCGAGCGCCTGCGCCCCGGCCAGGCGGAGGCGATCCGCGCGGGGGTCCGCGGCGACACCGTGGCGGTGCTCGCCTCCGGCACCGGCAAGACGGCCGTCTACGAGAGCGTCGCCCACCTGCTCGGCGGGACCGCCGTCGTCGTCTCCCCGACGATCTCGCTGCAGCGCGACCAGGAGCAGACGCTGCGCGAGCACGGACGCCGCGCGGTCGCCCTCAACTCCGCCCGCGGCGCGCGCGCCCGGCGGCAGGCCCTCGAGGGCTGGGCCGACGGCGCGCTCGACGTCCTCCTGCTGTCCGCCGAGCAGCTGGTCTCCGACGAGGTCCGCGACCACCTCGCGCGGCGGCCGCCGACCCTGCTCGTCGTCGACGAGGCGCACTGCGTCAGCGAGTGGGGCCACGACTTCCGGCCCGACTACCTGCGGCTCGGCGAGGCGGTCGCGGTGCTCGGCCGCCCGCGGGTGCTCGCCCTCACGGCCACGGCCTCCCGGGCGGTGCGCGAGGACGTCGTCCGCGTGCTCGGGCTGGAGGACCCCGCCGTCGTCCTCGGCGACTTCGACCGGCCGACGATCTGGCTCGGCGCGCGCGTCTTCGTCGACGAGCGCTCCCGGGACGCCGCGGTCCTCGAGGCCGCGCGCGACGTCGACGGGGCCGTCGTCGTCTACGCCCCGACCCGCCGGCGGTGCACCGAGCTCGCCGACGCGCTCACCGACGCGGGCCGGCCCGCGGAGGTCTACCACGCGGGACTGCCTGCGGCGCAACGCCGTTCGACCCAGGACGCCTTCCTCGACGGCCGGCTCCAGACGGTCGTCGCGACGAGCGCCTTCGGCATGGGGATCGACCGGGCCGACGTCCGGGCGGTCCTGCACGCCGGACCGGCGACGAGCGTCGAGGAGTACTTCCAGGAGGCGGGCCGGGCCGGCCGGGACGGCGAGCCCGCGACCGCGGTGCTCTTCTACCGGCTCGAGGACTTCGCGCTCGGTCGCTACTTCGCCTCGGGCACGGCCCTGCGCGACGGGGACGTCGCGGGCGTCGTCAGGGTGCTCGCCGCCGCGGACGGGGTGACGGCGCCGGCCGACCTCGCGGAGCGCTCCGGGCTCACCCGGCGCCGGCTCTCCCTGGTGCTCGGCGCCCTCGGTGCACGGGACGCCCTCGTCCGCAGCCGCAACGGCGTCCGGCTGCGCGCGAGCGCCGCCCGCGACCCGAAGGCCCTGCTCGACGCCGTGGCCGAGCACGCCGAGCGGCGTGGCGACTACGACCGCACCCGCGCCGACCTCATGCGCACCTACGCCGAGACGCAGGACTGCCGCCGGCGCGTCGTGCTCGAGCTCCTCGGCCAGGAGGCGCGCCGCCCGTGCGGGCTCTGCGACGCGTGCGACGCGGGGACGAGCCGGTCGGCCGACCGGCGCCCCTGGCCGCTCGGGAGCCAGGTCTCCCACGACCGGTGGGGCGTCGGCACCGTGAGCCACTACGAGGCCGACCGCGTCGTCGTCCTCTTCGCCGACGGCGGCTACCGGACGCTCGACCTCGACGTCGTCGCCGACCACCACCTGCTCGAGGCGACGGCCTGAGGCAGCATGGTGGGGTGAGCACGCCTGGACCGAGCGGCCCGCCCGACCTGTCGACGCCCTACCCCTCGTGCTGGGCGGACCTCGACGGCCCGGTGCACTACCTCGACCTCGGGGGCCCGGAGGGGGACGACGTCCCCGTCGCCGTCCTCGTCCACGGGCTCGGCGGCTCCAGCCTCAACTGGCTGTCGGTCGCGCCCCGGCTCGCCCGGACGCACCGGGTCCTCGCGCCCGACCTCCCGGCCCACGGCCTCACCCCGCTCGCGGGCCGGTCCGCGAGCGTGCACGAGGTGCGCCACCTCCTGCACCGGTTCGTCGCCGAGGTCGCGGGCGGGCGGGCCGTCCTCGTCGGCAACTCGATGGGCGGGATGCTCTCGATCCTCGTCGCCGACGACCACCCGGAGGCCGTCGACGGGCTCGCCCTGCTGAACCCGGCTCTGCCGCAACCGCTCACGGCCCGCCCGGACCCGCTCGTGCTCGTCGCCTTCGCCGGCTACGCCGTCCCCGGCGTCGGCGAGCGGTTCCTCGCCGCGCGCCGCGGCCAGTTCACCCCCGAGCAGCTCGTCCGGCAGACGATGAACCTCTGCACGGCCGACCGGACGCGCGTCGCCCCGGACGTCGTCGCCCTGCACGTGGAGCTCGCCCGCTACCGGGCCGAGCACCCCGAGCTCGACGCCGGGTTCCTCGCGGCCGCCCGCAGCCTGCTGTCCGTCCTCGCCCGCAAGGGGTCCTACGAGCGGGCCATGACGGACGTCGCCGTCCCCGTGCTCCTCGTCCACGGCGCGAAGGACCGCCTCGTGCCGGTCGCCGCCGCCCGGACCGCGGCCCGCCGCCGCCCGTCGTGGCGGTACGAGGAGCTGCCCGACGTCGGCCACGTGCCGATGCTCGAGGTCGCGGACCGCACCGCGGGGCTGCTCGAGGACTGGCTCGCGCGCGACCTCGCCGGACCGCGCCGCTAGCCTTCGCCGCATGACGACGATCCCCACCGACCCCGACGACCCACGGCTCACCGGCGGCCTTGCGGGCCTGCTCGGCCTGCGGATCACCGAGGCGGGCGGCGACCGCGTCGTCGTCCGCTGGACGGTGACCCCGGACCTGCACCAGCCGTTCGGGCTGCTCCACGGCGGCGTCCACTGCGCGGTCGTCGAGACCGCCGCCAGCATCGGCGGCGCCCTGTGGTTCGGCGAGCGCGGCCAGGTGGTCGGCGTCAACAACAGCACCGACTTCCTGCGGGCGGTCCGCGAGGGCGACCTCGAGGCCGTCGCCACCCCGGTGCACCGCGGCACCCAGCAGCAGCTGTGGGTCGTCGAGATCCGGGACGCCTCCGACCGGCTCGTGGCCCGGGGCCAGGTGCGCCTGCAGAACCTGCCCGCGCGCCCCTGAGGGCGTGACCGGCGCCGCACCTGCGCGCTGCGGCGGAGTCGCTACGGTGTCCGCATGCCTCTGTCTGGTTCCGCCGCTCGTGGGCCCTTCCCCGCGGACCGCTTCGCCGACGTCCTCGCCGCGAACGCCGAGTACTCCGCGCACTTCACCCACCAGGGGCTGACGGGCCGCGCGGCCCGCGGCCTGGCCGTCGTCACGTGCATGGACTCGCGGATCTCCCCGCTGGAGATCCTCGGGATGCAGCCCGGCGACGTGAAGATCCTGCGCAACGCCGGCGCGCGGGTCACCGAGGACGTCCTGCGCACGCTCGTGCTCGCGGTGTACCTGCTCGGCGTGGACCGGGTGCTCGTCATGCCGCACACCGACTGCAAGATGGCCAGCGGCAGCGAGGCCGACATCCACGCGAAGATCCAGGACGACTACGGCATCGACACCCGCGGCATCGAGATCCGCACCGTGGCCGACCAGGAGTCCGCGCTCGTCACCGACATCCAGCGGGTGCGCTCGTTCCCCCTGCTGCCGGACACGCTGACGGTCGCCGGGGCCGTCTACGAGGTCGCGACCGGAAAGCTGCGCACGCTCGACGTCTGACGCATGGTCATCGGGCCGACCGGGCACGTGCGACCCATGAGCGACAACCTGAAGAAGGGTGACGACGTCACCTGGTCCAGCCACGGCAACACCGTGCACGGGACCGTCGAGAAGAAGATCACCTCCGACACCGAGGCCGCCGGCCGGACCGTGCGCGCCTCCAAGGACGAGCCGCAGTACCTCGTCGAGTCCGACAAGACCGGCAAGGAGGCCGTGCACAAGCCCGACGCCCTGAAGAAGGAGTCGTGAGCGGCACGGCCGAGTCCGTCACCGAGGTCTGGGACGAGTGGCAGGAGGCCGTCAACATGACGGCGTCCCGGCTCGAGTCCTGGCTGGAGACGGACGAGTCGAGGTCCGTCGGCCAGTCCGACGGCGGCGGCGAGGCGACGGGGCACAAGTCCGGCCGGCGGATCGTCGAGATCCTCCAGGCGAAGAAGGGCGACCTCACCGACGACGACGCCGCGCACATGCGCAAGGTCGTCGGCTACGTCAAGAGGCACGTCGCGCAGCGCCCGAAGGGCGACGTCACCGACACCCCGTGGCGGTACTCCCTCATGAACTGGGGCCACGACCCGCTGAAGGGCTGACCTCGGGCGCGTGAACATCAGGCCGCTCCCGCCGCACATCCTGCGGCGGAGCGGCCTGCGCCGTTGACGATCTGTCGTCCGGTCCGGTTAGTGTGCGCGGTGTCACCCCACTTCGGAGGTCCGCGTGCATTCGTCGCGATGGTCGCGTCTGCTTCACTCATCCGTTCTCACAGGTGCTGTCGTCGGGACCGCCCTCGTCGTGGTGCCGTCGGCGTCGGCCGCCGCGTTCGTCCCGGGCAACCTCGTCGTCGTCCGCGTCGGCGACGGCAGCGGTCTGGCGAGCGGCGTCGCCGCCGCCACGTTCCTCGACGAGTACACCCCGGCCGGCCGGCTCGTCGGCACCGTGCCGCTGCCGGTCGACGACGCCGCTCTCACCCTGCTCGGCACGGCGACGACGGAAGGCGGCCTGACCCGCTCGGCGGACGGGCGCAGCCTCGTCCTGGCCGGGTACCGGTCGGCGCCCGGCACGAGCCCCACGGCGGCGACGAGCAAGACCCTCGCCGTCGTCGACGCCAACGGGTCGGTGGACGCGACGACGGCGGTCTCCTACGGAGGCGCCCCGCGCGGGGCCGTGAGCAGCGACGGCTCGTCGCTGTGGCTCTCGGGCGCTGCCGGTCTCGTCTCCACGACGAAGGGGGCGACGACGACGACGGAGGTGGCTGCGGGCAACTTCCGCCAGGCCGCCCTCGGCGGCGGGCAGCTGTGGGTGACGGGCGCGGCGGGCTCTCTCGCCGGCCTGGCCGCGGTGGGCACCGGCCTGCCGACGGGTGCCGCCACCTTGGCGCCGGTGACCACCGGCAACGCGACCTCCGCGGCGGTGCTCGACCTGTCCCCCGCCGTCGCCGGGGCCGACACGGCGTACGTCGGGGCCGACTCCGGGACCGGCGTGACCAAGTGGGAGAAGACCGACGCCGGGACCTGGGTCAACCGGGGCACCGTCCTCACCGGTCCCGTCCGCGCCGTCACCGCGGTCGCCGGCACGTCCGGCGTCACGGTCGCCGCGACGACGACCCTGGCGACGAACACCCTCGTCACCGTGACCGACACGGGGGGCTTCGGGTCGGCGCCCGCGGTGGGCGCCCCCGTCACCGTCGCGACCGCCGGGAACGGCACAGCGTTCCGCGGTGTCGCGTTCGCCCCCGAGGGCGGCACGCCGCCGGTCGACGTGGCGCCCTCGATCACGACGCAGCCGGCCTCGACCACGGTGCGCGAGAACGGGACCGCGACGCTGACGGTCACCGCGACCGGCACCGCGCCGCTGACCTAC
>JBQGCR010000275.1:0-9116 GCA_052038585.1 Kineosporiaceae bacterium | reverse complement strand
GCGAGGCCGCCGCGAGCGCGGTGAAGGCACCGTCGAAGCGGACGGCGTCCACGGCCTCGCCCGCCGTGCTCCCGGCGAGGGCCTGCGCCCCGACGTCGACGGTGATGCCGTCGTCCCCCGCCGCGAGCACCCGCACCGCGGCGGGCCGCCAGAGGCTGCCGTAGTCCGGGTCGGACGGCCGGTCGGCGAGCATCGTCCGCACCGCCTGCTCGACGCGGTCGCCGCCGCCCGGGGCGGGGGCGCGGAACTCGCGGAAGAGCCGGAAGCCGTCCCCGACGGGGCCCACCCAGTAGACCGGGACGCTGCGCGTCGTCGCCGTCGCGCTGAGCGAGACCGGCACGGTGGCCAGGGTGCTCGGGACCGGGGCCTCGACGACGGCGCGGGCGTACGCCGTCGGCGCCTGGTCCTGCGTCGTCCCCTCCGTCGTCCCCTCCGTCGTCCCGTCCGTCCTCGCCTCGGCGTCCGTCGTCGTCGCCGGCTCCGGGGCCTGGCGCGCCAGGGGCGCGGGGGAGGGCTGGACGAGCCCGGCGACGAGCGCACCCCCCGACAGCCCTGCCGCGACGAGGCCCGCGGCCGCGACCGCGAGGAGGGCGACCCGCCGGCGGCGACCCGGCCGGGACGCGGGTCCGGGGCCGTCCGGGGCGGCGGGGGCGCCCCGTGCCGGCGTGACCACGGGGATCGACCCCGTGCGGGCTCGGATCGCCTGCAGCCCGTCGGGGCGCGGGCGGACGGTCGAGGCCTCGGCGGCGAGCGCCCGGCGCAGGAGCACCGCGGTCGGGTCGTCGTCGGGCAGCGCACCGAGCGGCACGGCCTCGTCCCCCGTCCCGTCGCCGGCCGCCCCGGCGGGCGGCGTCGCGTCGCCGCGGCTCACCGGGACACCTCGCCCGTGCCGCCGGACGTCGCGGCGAGCAGCCGGCGCAGCGCCGCGATGCCGCGGTGGGCGTGGCTCTTCACCGCGCCGCGGGAGATGTCGAGGGTGCGCGCGATGTCCTCCTCGGACAGGTCGCCGAAGTAGCGCAGCACGAGGACCTCCTGCTGTCGGGCGGGCAGCGTCCGCAGGGCGGCGAGGACGCGTGCGTCCTCGAGGGACTGGACCGCCCGCTCCTCCGGGCCGGCGGGCTCGGGCGGCGCCGGCTGGCGCAGCCGCACCTCGACCTCGCGGTGGCGCAGCCGCGAGCGGGCCCCGTTGACGACGCTCGTGCGCAGGTAGGCGTGCGCGGCGGCGGGGTCGGCCAGGCGGGACCAGCGGCCGTGCAGGGCGACGAACGCGTCCTGGACGATCTCCTCGGCCACGGACGCGTCCCGGGTGAGCAGCGCGGCGAGCCGGACGAGCGGGGACCAGTGGGCCGCGTAGAGCACCGTCACCGCGTGGTCGGCCGACCACGAGCGGGGGTCGTCCTCGAGGCAGGACGACGTGTCCACCCCGAGCCCCCTTCCGTCGCGGCGTGCCGTGCCCCGGCGGGGCGCGGCGAGGCCCACGGGGAGGGCGGCGGCTGTCGTCACGCGAACCACACGCCCGGCGGGCGCGTCCGGTTGACCTGCGCCCCTGCCGTCATCGCGTGTCTACCGCGACCGGTCCGGGTCGTCCAGCGCGACGCGGCTACGCTTCGCCGCTGTGAGCGACTGCATCTTCTGCCGGATCGCCGCGGGGGAGATCCCCGCCGACGTCGTCGAGCACGGCGAGCGCGTCGTCGCGTTCCGCGACCTCGACCCCAAGGCCCCGACGCACGTGCTCGTCGTGCCGCGCGGGCACCACGAGACGGTCGGCGACCTCGCCGCCGCGGACCCGCAGGCGCTGGCCGACCTCGTGACGACGGCCGCGTCCGTCGCGCAGGAGTGCGGCGGGTCGTACCGGCTCGTCTTCAACAGCGGCGCGGACGCCGGGCAGTCGGTCTTCCACGTCCACGGCCACGTCCTCGGCGGCCGCCGCCTCGCGTGGCCGCCGGGCTGACCGCACGCTCGGCGCGGGGGCGCACGATCGCGCAGGCGCCCCACGTGGGGCGAACGTTACGATGGCGGTGTCGCCGTGACCGCGGCGTCAGGACCTCGTGACGACGGAGAAGGTGGTCGGCGAACACGCCGGGCGATGAGCGAGCGTAACGAAGGGGCCACCGGCCCCGGTCACACTCCCGGGGACCCCACCCCCGCCGGGTCGGCGGGCGCACCGCAGACCGTCCACAAGATCGAGGTCCCGTCGCAGGTGGCGATGGTGTCGCTGCTCGGGGCCCGCGACGAGATCCTCACCGCCGTGGAGCGCGCGTTCCCGCGCGCCGACGTCCACGTGCGCGGCACGGAGATCACCATCACCGGGCCGGTCGGCGAGGTGGCGCTCGTCGAGCGTCTCGTCGACGAGCTGCTCTCGGTGGTGCAGTCCGGCCAGTCCCTGTCGCCGGACGCCGTCGAGCGCGCCGTGGGGATGCTGCGCCAGCAGACGACCGAGCGCCCCGCCGAGGTGCTCACCCTGAACATCCTGTCCAGCCGCGGGCGGACGATCCGGCCCAAGACCCTCAACCAGAAGCGCTACGTCGACGCGATCGACCAGCACACGGTCGTCTTCGGCATCGGTCCCGCCGGCACCGGCAAGACGTACCTCGCCATGGCCAAGGCCGTCCAGGCGCTGCAGGCCAAGCGGGTCAACCGGATCATCCTCACCCGGCCGGCCGTCGAGGCGGGGGAGCGGCTCGGCTTCCTGCCGGGCACGCTGACCGAGAAGATCGACCCGTACCTGCGCCCGCTGTACGACGCGCTGCACGACATGCTCGACCCGGACTCCATCCCGCGGCTCATGGCGGCCGGCACGATCGAGGTCGCGCCGCTGGCGTACATGCGCGGGCGCACCCTCAACGACGCGTTCATCATCCTCGACGAGGCGCAGAACACCTCGCCGGAGCAGATGAAGATGTTCCTCACCCGGCTCGGCTTCGGCTCCAAGGTCGTCGTCACCGGCGACGTCACCCAGGTCGACCTGCCGAGCGGCACGCAGTCCGGGCTGCGCGTCGTCCAGGAGATCCTCGAGGGCATCGAGGACGTGCACTTCTCCCGCCTGACGAGCGGCGACGTCGTCCGGCACCGCCTCGTCGGCGAGATCGTCGACGCCTACGGCCGGTGGGACGCGGCGCAGCAGGCCCGCACCGCGCCCGGCGGCCCGCGGGCCGGTGCGCCGCAGCGCCCCGACTCCCGGCGGCAGCGCCGGTGAGCGTCGAGGTCAACAACGAGAGCGGCGCCGAGGCCGACGAACGCGAGATCGGCGAGCTCGCCCGGTTCGTGCTCGACGCGCTGCGCATCCACCCGCTGGCCGACCTCGCCGTCGTCCTCGTCGACGAGCGGACGATCGAGGAGTACCACGTCCAGTGGATGGACGAGCCGGGTCCGACGGACGTGCTGTCCTGGCCGGACGACGAGCTCACCCCGGGGCGGGACGACGACGAGGCGGGCGACAGCCGCGTCGGCGACATCATGATCTGCCCGCAGGTCGCCGCCCGGCAGGCCGTCGAGGCGGGCCACAGCACCCAGGAGGAGCTGCTGCTGCTCACGACGCACGGCATCCTCCACCTGCTCGGCTACGACCACGCGGAGCCGGCGGAGGAGAAGGAGATGTTCGCGCTGCAGCGCCGGCTGCTCCTGACCTTCCTCGCGGGCCGCGGGTCGGCGTCCGGACGGCCGGTGGCCGGCCGGTGAACGTCCCCGCCGTCCAGCTCGTCGTCACCGCCGCCGTCCTCGTCCTGCTCGCCGGCACGCTCGCGGCGGGCGAGGCCTCGGTCGGCCGGGTCTCGCGCACCCGCGCCGGCGAGCTGCTCGCCGAGGGCCGCCGCGGTGCCGCCGCGCTCGTCCGCGTCGCCGAGGACCCCGCGCCCGCGCTGTCGGTGTCGACGTTCCTGCGCACCCTCGCCGAGGCCGCCGCCGTCGCCGGCGTCACGGTCGTCGTCGACCAGCACGTCGGCAGCTGGTGGCAGGTCATCGCGGTGACCGGCGCGATCATGACGGCCGTCATGTTCGTCGTCGTCGGGGTCGGCCCGCGCACCCTCGGCCGGCAGAACGCCGAGGGCGTCGGCCTGCTCGCCGCGCCGCTCATGCTCGCCCTGAGCCGGGTGCTCGGGCCGCTGACCCGCCTGCTCGTCCTCGTCGGAAACGCCCTCACCCCCGGTCCCGGCTTCCGCGACGGCCCCTTCGCGAGCGAGGCGGAGCTGCGCGAGCTCGTCGACCTCGCCCAGGAGAGCGAGGTCATCGAGGAGGGCGAGCGGGAGATGATCCACTCGGTCTTCGAGCTCGGCGACACGCTCGTCCGCGAGGTCATGGTGCCGCGGACCGAGGTGGTCTCCGTCGAGAAGGGGACGTCCCTGCGGTCGGCGATGAGCCTGTTCCTGCGCTCGGGCTTCTCCCGGGTGCCGGTCGTCGGCGAGGGCCTCGACGACGTCCTCGGCATGCTCTACCTCAAGGACGTCGCCCGCCGGCTGCACGAGCGCGGGGACGACGCCGGCGCCGACCCGGTCGACAGCGTCATGCGCGAGGCCTTCTTCGTCCCGGACAGCAAGGCGGTCGACGACCTGCTGCGCCAGATGCAGCGCGACGCCGGGCACGTGGCGCTCGTCGTCGACGAGTACGGCGGCACGGCCGGCATGGTGACGCTCGAGGACATCGTCGAGGAGGTCATCGGCGACATCGCCGACGAGTACGACCGGGCCGAGGTCGAGGACGTCGAGGACCTCGGCGACGGCCGGTTCCGGGTGCGGGCGAGGCTGCACGTCGAGGAGCTCGGCGACCTGTTCGACATCGAGCTCGAGGACGAGGAGGTCGACACCGTCGGCGGCCTGCTCGCCAAGGCCCTCGGCCGGGTGCCGATCGCCGGCGCGACCGCGCACGTCGCCGGGCTCGTGCTCGTCGCCGACGGGTTCAGCGGCCGGCGCAACCAGCTCGCCACCGTCCTCGTCGAGCGCGACGAGCCGGCCGACGCCCCGGAGGAGGAGGCATGAGCGAGGCCTTCCGGTCCGGGTTCGCCTGCCTCGTCGGGCGGCCGAACGCCGGCAAGTCGACCCTGACGAACGCGCTCGTCGGGGAGAAGGTCGCCATCACCTCGAGCCGGCCCCAGACCACCCGCCACACGATCCGCGGCGTCGTCCACCGGGCCGACGCGCAGCTCGTCCTCGTCGACACCCCCGGCCTGCACAAGCCCCGGACGCTGCTCGGCGAGCGGCTCAACGACCTCGTGCGCGAGACCCTGCTCGAGGTCGACGTCGTCGCGTTCTGCGTGCCGGCCGACGAGGCCGTCGGGGCGGGGGACCGCTTCATCGCCGCCGAGCTCGCCGAGCTGCGCGGCGGTCCGGGCTCGGGCCGGCGCCGCACGCCGCTCGTCGCGGTCGTGACGAAGGCCGACCGGGTCGACCGGCAGCGGCTCGCCGAGCAGCTCCTCGCCGTCGACGCGCTGACCGGGGCGGACGACGTCGTCCCCGTGAGCGCCGTCGACGGGTACCAGGTCGACGTCGTCGCCGACGTGCTCGCCGGCCACCTGCCGCCCGGACCCGCGCTCTACCCCGAGGGTCACCTCACCGACGAGCCGGAGCGGGTCATGATCGCCGAGCTCGTCCGCGAGGCGGCCCTCGAGGGCGTGCGCGACGAGCTGCCGCACAGCCTCGCCGTCGTCGTCGAGGAGATGACCCCGCGCGAGGGCCGCCCGGACGACGACCCGTTGCTCGACGTGTGGGTGCACGTCTTCGTGGAGCGGGAGAGCCAGAAGGCGATCGTCATCGGCCGCGGCGGCTCGCGGCTCAAGGAGGTCGGCACGACCGCGCGCGCCGGCATCCAGCGGCTGCTCGGCCAGCGGGTCCACCTCGACCTGCGGGTCAAGGTCGCCAAGGACTGGCAGCGCGACCCCCGGCAGCTGCGCCGCCTCGGGTTCTGAGCCCGCCCGCGGTCAGGCCCGGCGCACCGACGTCACCGGCCGGCCGGGACGCCACGTCTCGACGAGGATCGCGTCGCGCTCCGGCGTCATGCTCAGCACCGTCGCCTCGGTGAGGTCGACCCGGAAGAGCTCGAAGTCGCCCGGCGGCTCGTCGTCGAGGCCGCCGACGTACGCGGCGCGCGCCGCCGGGTCGGTGACCTCGACCGCGACGCCGCCGACCTTCGCGTCGCCGTCCCACACGTCCGGCGGCTGCGACGCCGAGTGGATCGCGACCCGGGGGTCGCGCCGCAGGTCGGCGAACCGCCTGGCCCCGGTCATCCCGCCGAGCCACAGCCCGTCGGGACGGATCTCCACCTCGGTGCCGCTGATCCGCGGCGCGCCGTCCGCGCGGACCGTCGCCATCGTCTTGTGCTTGTGCGCCTCGAACCGGGCCCGGACCGCCGCCGCGAGCGCCGGCGCCTCCGCCTCGAACCGCTCCCACGTCGCCACCGTCGTCGTCATGGCGACAGCCTGGCACCGGGCACCGACACCCGGCAGGGGTGCGGGCTCAGCAGAGCGGCCCGCCGCCCGTGCGCCCGCCGGTCTGCGTCGTCACCGTGAGCGTGCACGGGTCGTACCCGACCCGGGCGAGCGCGGCCTTCGCCGCGGCGAGGCGGGTGCCGGTCAGCGTGCGGGTCCGCGAGAGCAGGTAGGCCGTCGACCGGTCCGGCGAGCCGACCGCGGCCCACGAGTAGTCCGGGGCGATCCCGACGACGACGTAGTTCGGGGTGCCGCTGAAGACCTGGGTGCCGAACAGCCGCAGGAACGACACCTCCAGGGTGGACCGGGACACCGGGTCGAGGATCTTCGCCGCGCCCCTGGCGGTGATCGGCAGCCCGAACGGCCCGCTGCACGTGTTCGTCACGGCGACGGTCCCGTCGGGGTTCAGCGCGTAGTGCGCCGCGGTGTCCTTGAGGCAGAACGCCTCGTAGGCCTGCGGGAGGTCGGCGACCTGGTACCAGCGGCCGAGGTAGCGCTGCACGTCGAGGGACGCGACGCCGGTGACCGGCGCGGCGGCGGCGCGGGCCTGCCCGCCGAGCGGCAGCAGGAGCGCGAGGACGGCGAGGACGGCGGCGAGGCGGCGAGGGCGCACGGGGTCTCCAGGTGGCGCGGGACGGGCGAGGACGGCGGTGCGCCAGGCGGTGCGGACCCGACGGCGAAGATCGAACCACGCCGCCCGGTGCGCCGCACCCCGGCCGCGGGGCGGCGGTCCGGGGGCCGGAGCGTGTACGGTGGGTCCGTGCGCTCGGCGACCCTCCTTCTTCGCCGCCGCGGCGGGGCCCTCTAGCCGGCCTCCTTGCCGCGGAGGTCCTGCGTGCCGGCTGACAGATCGACGACCCAGGTCGAGTCACCGAACGAGGCGCGAAGCCCAGGACCCGCGAGGAAAGAGCCATGAACAGCACCCAGCAGCCGTCCGGCATGCCGTACCACCGCTACGTCCCCTTCCACGAGCAGATCCGCGTCGACCTCCCGGACCGGACGTGGCCGGCGAAGCGCATCGAGAAGGCCCCCCAGTGGTGCGCGGTCGACCTGCGCGACGGCAACCAGGCCCTCATCGACCCGATGAGCCCGGACCGCAAGCGCCGCATGTTCGACCTGCTCGTGAAGATGGGCTACAAGGAGATCGAGGTCGGGTTCCCCTCGGCGAGCCAGACGGACTTCGACTTCGTCCGGCAGCTCGTCGAGGAGGACCTCATCCCCGACGACGTCGTCATCCAGGTCCTCACCCAGTCCCGCGAGCACCTCATCGAGCGCACGTACGAGGCGATCCGCGGCGCCAAGCAGGCCGTCGTCCACCTCTACAACTCCACCTCGACGCTGCAGCGGCGCGTCGTCTTCGGCCTGGACATGGACGGCATCGTCGACATCGCCCTCGACGGGGCGCGGCTGTGCCGCAAGCTCGCCGACGCGATGCCGGAGACGAAGGTCTACTTCGAGTACAGCCCCGAGTCCTACACCGGCACCGAGCTGGAGTTCGCCGCCCGGATCAGCAACGAGGTGCTCGGCGTCCTCGAGCCCGCGCCGGACCGCAAGGTGATCGTCAACCTGCCGGCGACGGTCGAGATGGCGACGCCGAACGTCTACGCCGACTCGATCGAGTGGATGCACCGCAACCTCGCGTTCCGCGACGACGTCGTCCTGTCCCTGCACCCGCACAACGACCGCGGCACGGCCGTCGCCGCCGCCGAGCTCGGCTACCTCGCCGGTGCGGACCGGATCGAGGGCTGCCTGTTCGGCAACGGGGAGCGCACGGGCAACGTCTGCCTGGTCACGCTCGGGCTCAACCTGTTCAGCCAGGGCGTCGACCCGATGATCGACTTCTCGGACATCGACGGCATCCGCCGCACGGTCGAGTACTGCAACCAGCTGCGCGTCCCCGAGCGCCACCCGTACGGCGGCGACCTCGTCTACACGGCCTTCTCCGGGTCCCACCAGGACGCGATCAAGAAGGGTCTCGAGGCGCTGGAGCGGGACGCCGCCGCGGCCGGCGTCCCCGTGGACGACCACACGTGGGCGGTCCCGTACCTGCCGATCGACCCCAAGGACGTCGGCCGCAGCTACGAGGCCGTGATCCGGGTGAACAGCCAGTCCGGCAAGGGCGGCGTCGCGTACATCCTCAAGCACGAGTACCACCTCGACCTGCCGCGCCGGCTGCAGATCGAGTTCAGCCAGGTCGTCCAGCGGCTCACCGACGACGCGGGCGGCGAGGTCTCCCCGGGCGCGATGTGGGAGATGTTCGCCGACGAGTACCTGCCCTCGGACGACCGGCCGTGGGGCCGCTTCCGGGTGCGCGGCATGCGGGCGACGAGCGAGGACGACGGCGCCGACCACCTCTTCGTCCAGGTGGCCGACCGGGACAGCGGCACCGAGGTCGTCCACGACCTCGAGGCGGTGGCCAACGGCCCGATCGCCGCCTTCGTCGAGGCCCTCGGCACCCTCGGGGTGGACGTGCGCGTCCTCGACTACACCGAGCACGCGATGAGCGCGGGCGGCGACGCCCGGGCGGCCGCCTTCGTCGAGTGCGCCGTCGGCGACACCGTCCTGTGGGGCGTCGGCATCGACCCGAACATCATCCGTGCCTCGCTCAAGGCCGTCGTGTCGGCCGTCAACCGCTCGATCGGCCGAGGCTGACGCCCCGACCGTCACGCGGGGTGCGGCGGGAGGGTGTACATGCACACCC
>JBQGCR010000274.1:0-3437 GCA_052038585.1 Kineosporiaceae bacterium | reverse complement strand
CCGCCGGAGGACGGCCCGGAGCCGCCCGGCGTGCGCGCCGTGCCGACCCGCACGCAGCGGGCCCGGCGGCCGGGCCTGTGCGGCTACCCGATGCCGCGCGCCGGCGGCTGGTGCGCCCTGCCGCCGGAGCACGGCGGCAACCACCGCAGCGTCGTCCCCCGGCGCGGCGCGTCACGAGCCCCGGACGCGGACGAGCCCCCGACCTGATGGTCGGGGGCTCGTCGGGGTGCGTCGTGCGCGGTGGACCCGTGGCGCTCGATGCCCTGGCCAGGCGCCGTCAGGCGCTGCGCCGCGCCGTGAGGCGCCCGCTGCGCAGCAGCTCGAGCCGCTCCTCCAGCAGGGCCTCCAGCTCGGCCGTCGTCCGCCGCTCCATGAGCATGTCCCAGTGGGTGCGGGCGGGCTTGCTGGGCTTGGCGTCGGGGGCCGCGGTGTCCTCCCGCAGGGCCATCTCGCCGCACCGGCACTCCCACAGCGGCGGGACCTCCGCCTCCACGGACATGGGCACGATGACGGTGTGGCCCTGGGGGCAGTGGTACGTGACGTCCTGGCGGGCCGCCGGCTGGACGCCGGACTCGCTCTCCAGGCTCGAGGCTCCCAGTCGGGTGCCGCGCATGCTCCGGTCGCTCATGATGTCTCTCCTCCGGGCGCGGTCGGGTGTGTCGCTGTCCTCAACGTCGGGCCCCGGGCGCGTGTTCCGTAGCGGTTACGCGCGATGGACGCCGGCGTGTCCAGAGGTCCCGTACCCGGGTACCTCTCCGGGTACACGCCGGAGCCGAGTCACCCATATGGCGGTACGCGAAAACCTGTTCCGGGGATGAACTGCCCGGCATGAGCCCCCTCGCGACACCCGACCCGCGGCGCTACCGGCACGCCCACTGGCTGCGGCTGCCGGACAGCACGGACTACCGCTGCATCGTCCCCGCCTGCGACGCGCAGCTGCACGAGGCCCACCGGAACACCCGCACCGGCAAGGTCCTGGCGATGTGCGAGCCGCACGGCAAGGAGCTGTGGGCCCTCGCGGCGGAGCGAGGCCGGTCTGCGGTCGAGATGCTCTTCCCTCCCTGGACGCCGCTGCAGCGCCGCGACGACGGCCGCTGGTGGCGCGTCATCACCGTCGAGGAGTACGTCGCCGCCCACGGCGCCAGCCGCTGCACCCGTCGCCCGTGCGAGGCCCAGGCGTTCCACTTCGTCTTCGCCGAGTGGACGGGGGAGAAGTTCAGCCCGGACCTGTTCTGCGAGGAGCACTTCCAGTGGGTCCTCGGGGTCTTCGGCGGCGAGGGGGCCGACTTCTGGGTGGCCGCGCGGTGGGACGGGCGTTCGTGGGGCCTCCCGCTGCCCGAGCCGCTCACCGCCCCGGACCCCGATGCCGTGTCGCTCGGCCACGACTAGGGCCGTCTCACACGACGCGGGGCAGGTCGTTGCCGGCCTCGAGGATGCCCTGGCGCATGTCGACCCGGGCGAGGAGGGCGCCGCCGACGACGAAGAACGCGACGAGGCCGACGATCGCGAGGCGGTAGGAGTCGGTGAGCTGGAAGACCAGGCCGAAGGCCAGCGTGCCGAACCACGACGTCCCGCGCTCGGCCGCCTGGTAGAGGCTGAAGTACTCCGCCTCGCGTCCGCGCGGCACGAGCAGGGAGTACAGCGAGCGCGACAGCGCCTGCGTACCGCCCAGGACGAGGCCGATGAGCACGGCCATCGCGAGGAAGAGCCCGAAGCGGCCCGCCGGCAGGACGAAGCCGATGCCGACGACGACGACCCACAGGCCCAGGCCGGCGAGCACGGTCCGCCGGGCGCCGACCCGTCCGGCGACGCGGCCGAAGAGCAGCGCCCCGGCGACGCCGACGAACTGCACGACGAGGATCGTCACGACGAGCTGGGAGGACTCGAAGCCGAGCTCCTCCTGCCCGAAGATGCTCGAGGCGTAGATGACCGTCTGGATGCCGTCGTTGAAGAACAGGTAGGCGACGAGGAAGAGCAGCGTCTGCGGGTAGCGGCGCAGGTCGCGCAGCGTGTGCACGAGCTGGCCGAAGGACCCCGCGACGAGGCCCTTGTCCCCGACCGGCTCGACCGCCACCGGCGGGCGGTCCCGCAGCCCGAGGTAGGGCACGAGGGTGAAGGCGGCCCACCAGACGCCGGCCGAGAGCAGGCTGACCCGCACGGCCATGGCGTCGGACAGGCCGAGGCTGCCGGCGAAGGAGAGCAGGCCGAGGTTGAGCGCGAGGAGGATCCCGCCGCCGAGGTAGCCGAGCGCCCAGCCGCGGCTGGAGACGGCGTCGCGCTCGTCGGTCGTCGCGATGTCGCACAGGATCGAGTCGTAGACGACGAGGGAGGCACCCAGGCACAGGCTCGCGACCATCTGCAGGACGACGCCGAGCTGCCAGTTCGTCCCGGCGACGAAGAACATCGACGCGGCGGCGACGGACCCCGCCCACGCGAAGCGGGCGAGGAGCGTGCGCTTGCGGCCCGAGCGGTCGACGACGGCGCCGACGAGCGGGAGGACGAGCGCGGAGAAGAGCGTCGCGATCGTGACGGTGTAGAGCGCGAGCGAGCCGGGTGCGACGGGGATCCCCAGGACCGACAGGTCGGTGTCGCAGCGGGCGTCGCTCGGCAGGTCGGGGCAGGCCGCCTTCTTGGCGACGACGGTGAGGTACGGGCCGAGCAGGACCGTCGCCGTCGTCGTCACGTACGCGCTGTTCGCCCAGTCGTACCAGTACCAGGCGCGCTGCTCGCGGCGGCGGGCGGCCCCGTCGAGGACGGCGGGGGAGACGGGCTCGGTGACCACGCGGAGGGCTCCTCATCTGCCGCCCGGGCGGTGCGGCGGAGCACAGCGTCGCACGGGGCCGTGACCCCGGACAGGGGTAGCGGTGCTCAGCCGCCGTACTCGAAGTGCCAGGGCTCCTCGCGGCTGCCGCCCTGCCGCGCCCACGAGGGGTGGAACCACCCGAAGAGCGGCCCGTTGGCGACGAGCCACTCGTGCTCGGGGGTCCCGAAGTTCTCGACGCCGCCGCAGAGGTCGACGGCGGTGCCCCAGCCGTGGTTCGACGTCCCGGGGACGGCGGCCAGGCCGGGCTTGCGGCGGGCGAGGTCGACCTGGGCGTCGAACGTCCGGTAGGAGTCGGTGACGCAGACGGGGGAGCCGAAGACCTGCGCGTAGCGCCGGCTCAGGGCGTTCCAGGCGGCGGCCGCGTCGGCCCGCAGCACGTGGCCTCGCGTGCCCCACAGCGGGCACAGCGCCGAGACGGGCAGGCGGCCGTTCGCGGACCCCGTGAGGTCCCCGCCGGGGCAGGACGGGTCGGTGGCGCCGGACGCCCCGGTCGACGTCGGCCCGCTGCCGTCCGTGCCGGTCGGCTCGAAGGCGGCGCGGGCCGCGGCGGCCGAGGCGGCGGCCTGGGCGGTGGCGACGGCGTCCTGGGCGGCGGCGGCGTCGACGCGGGCCG
>JBQGCR010000273.1:0-1870 GCA_052038585.1 Kineosporiaceae bacterium | reverse complement strand
GGGCTGCTCGGGACGAGCGTCGGGCTGGGCCTGAGCGCCTGCGGCGCCGACGTCCTGCTCGTCGACCCGTCGCCGACGGCGCTGGCGCTCGCGGCCGACCTCGGCGCCGGGACGCCCGCGGCCCGCGCGTCCGACGAGCAGCTCGACGCCGTCCGCGTCGTCGTCGTCGCCGCACCGCCGGACGTCACCGCCGACGTCGTCGCCGCCCAGCTCGACCGGTTCGCCACGGCCACCGTCACCGACGTCGCCAGCGTCAAGGCCGGGGTGCTCGCCGACCTGCGCGCGCGGCGCCGACCTCGCGCGGTACGTCGGCGGGCACCCGATGGCCGGGCGCGAGCGGTCTGGACCGGTCGCGGCGCGCGGGGACCTCTTCATCGGCCGGCCGTGGGTCGTCTGCCCGACGCAGGAGAGCGACGCGGAGCGGGTCGACACGGTCCGCCGGCTCGCCCTGGCGCTCGGCGCGAGCCCGGTGACGATGCCGGCGGACGCCCACGACGACGCCGTCGCGCTCGTGTCCCACGTGCCGCAGGTCGCCGCGCGCCTCGTCGCGGCCCGGCTGCGGGGCGCCCCGGACGGCGCGGTGGCGCTCGCCGGCCAGGGGCTGCGCGACGTCACCCGGATCGCCGGCAGCGACCCGCTCCTGTGGGCGCAGATCCTCGCGGCGAACGCCGGCCCGGTCCGCGCGGTCCTCGCCGGGCTGCGCGACGACCTCGACGGCGTCCTCGCGGCGCTGGACGCGCTCGCCGGCGAGGACGCCGCGACGCCCGTCACCGGACCGCGCGGCGTCGTCGCCCGGGCCATCTCGGACGGCAACCTCGGCCGCGAGCGGATCCCCGGCAAGCACGGGGGACAGGCCGCCCGGTACGCCGTCCTCAGCGTCGTCCTGCCCGACGCGCCGGGCTCCCTCGCCCGGCTCTTCGCCGACATCGCCGAGGCCGGCGTCAACGTCGAGGAGCTCTCGCTCGAGCACGCCCCCGGACGGGCCGTCGGCCTCCTCGAGGTGTCCGTGCTGCCCGCGGCGGCCCCGACGCTCGAGACGGCCCTGGCAGCCGCGGGCTGGAAGGTCGTCGCCTGACGGGTGGTCGCCGGGGGAGCGACTACCCTGGACAGGGTCCCCGTCGTCTCCTGGAGGTCCGCCGTGCCCGCGCAGCCCCGGCCCGTCGTCGTCGCGATCGACGGCCCGTCCGGTTCCGGCAAGTCGAGCGTCAGCCGTGCCGTCGCGGCCCGGCTCGGCCTGGCCTACCTCGACACGGGCGCGATGTACCGGGCGGTCTGCTGGTCGGTCCTCGACGCGGGCGTCGACCTCGAGGACGGCGCGGCCGTCGCCGAGCACAGCTGCGCCCTGGACCTGCGCCTGGAGACCGACCCGGCCGCGCCGACCGTCGTCGTCCGCGGCACGGACGTCACCGCCGCGATCCGCGAGTCGCGGATCTCGACCGCCGTGAGCGCGGTCGCGACGAACCTCGCCGTGCGCGCCGACCTGCGCGAGCGGCAGCGGGCGGTCATCGCCGACGCCGTCGCGAGCGGCCGTGGCGTCGTCGCCGAGGGCCGCGACATCACGACCGTCGTCGCCCCGGACGCCGACGTGCGCATCCTGCTCACCGCCGACGAGAGCGCGCGCCTCGCCCGCCGGGCGCGAGAGGTGCACGGCAGCGACGACGCCGCCGCGCTCGAGGCCACCCGCGACCAGGTGCTGCGCCGCGACGCGGACGACTCGACCGTGTCCACGTTCCACACCGCCGCCGACGGGGTCGTCCACCTCGACTCCTCGGCGCTGACCTTCGACCAGACCGTCGAGGCGGTCCTCGCGATCGTGGCCGGCGGCAGCGCCACCGACCTGCGCGAGGCCGTCCCGACCGGGAGAGGACTG
>JBQGCR010000272.1:0-2319 GCA_052038585.1 Kineosporiaceae bacterium | reverse complement strand
CGGCGCGCAGCGCCCCCGCGCGCTCACCCGGCGCGGTCCGCCGCCAGGTGCGCAGCGCGGTCCGGGCGGCCGTCACGGCCTCGTGGACCTCGGCCGGGGTCGCGGCGACGACGGAGCCGACCTCCTCGCCGGTCGCCGGGTTGGTCGAGGTGATCCGCTCGGAGCCGGCGGCGGGGACGGTCCGGCCGGCGACGAGGTGGGTGCGCACCGCGAGGGCGGGCCGGGCGGCGGCGGGGGCGTCGGTGGAGGCGTCGGTGGGGGTCGGGGTGGTCGTGGTCATGGGCTCCGGTCTACCCCGCCGCCGTGATCCGCAATCCGTTGCGGCCCTGTGGATCACGAGAGGCGCTACTCCCCGGAGTCGACGACCTCGCGCCGAACCTGCGCAGGTTCGTCGCAGCGCTACTCCCGGTGAATGCGGGGGAGAAGTGGGGGTACGACGGGCTTCGCACCCGTCCTGCCCGCTTCTCGGCCGCGCCCGGCCGGCATCAGCCCGTGAGGTCCTGCGCATGCGTGTTCTCGGCGTCAACGCCGTCTTCCACGACCCCTCCGCCGCGCTCGTCGTCGACGGCGTCACGGTCGCCGCGATCGAGGAGGAGCGGCTCTCGCGCCGCAAGCACGGCAAGCGCCCGGTCCCGTTCTCCGCGTGGGAGCTGCCGGAGCTCGCGATGCGCTGGTGCCTGGCCGAGGCCGGCCTGCGCGCCGAGGACCTCGACGCCGTCGCCTACTCCTTCGACCCCGCGCTGTGCGCGCCGGCCGACGAGCTCGGGCTGGACGACCCCTGGGACCACCTGCGCCAGGAGTACGCGCGGCGCGCGCCCGGGTTCATCTCGGCGGCCCTGCCCGGGCTCGACCCGGCGAAGGTGCGCTTCGTCGCCCACCACGTCGCCCACGCCGCGTCGGCCGGCCTCGCCGCGCCCGCGGCGAGCAGCGCCAGCCTCGTCCTCGACGGCCGGGGCGAGCGGGCCTCGCACCTGTCCGGCCACTACGTCGACGGCCGGCTGGAGATCCTCGCCGCGCAGTCGCTGCCGCACAGCCTCGGCCTGCTCTACGAGGACCTCACGGCGCACCTGGGCTTCCTCCGCTCGAGCGACGAGTACAAGGTCATGGCGCTCGCCTCCTACGGCACGCCCGCCCACCTCGACCAGTTCCGCGAGCTCGTCGCCGCGACGCCGGACGGCGGCTTCGTCACCGACAAGATCGACTGGGCGGCCTACGCCCCCGCCCTCGCGCCCGGCGAGGAGCTCGGGCCCCGGCACGCCGACCTGGCCGCGACCGTGCAGAAGCGGCTCGAGGAGGTGCTCGTCGACCTCGCCCTGTGGGTCCACGAGCGCACCGGCGAGAAGGTCCTGACGATGGCCGGCGGGACGGCGCTCAACTGCGTCGCCAACTCCGTCATCGCCCGCAGCACGCCCTTCGAGCAGGTCTGGGTGCAGCCGGCCGCCGGCGACTCCGGGACCTCCCTCGGCGCGGCGCTCACCGTCACGGAGGACCTGCGGGAGAACGGGACCGGGCGCGCGTCCCACCCGATGACGACGGCCGCGCTCGGCCGCGGGTGGTCCGACGACGAGCTCGCCGCGGTGCTGCGGACGGCGCACGTGCCGTTCACGACGCCGCAGACGCCCGAGGCGCTCGCCGACGAGGTGGCCGCGGTCCTCGCCGACAACGGCGTCGTCGCCTGGTTCCAGGGCCGCTCCGAGTTCGGCCCCCGCGCCCTCGGGCACCGCTCCCTCATCGCCCACCCCGGCACCCCCGGCAACCTCGAGCGGCTCAACGACATCAAGGGCCGCGAGCAGTTCCGGCCGATCGCCCCGCTCGTGCTCCTCGAGCGGGCCGCCGAGATCTTCGACGGGCCCGTCCCGAGCCCCTACATGCTCTTCGTCCACGACGTCGCGCCGCAGTGGCGGGAGAAGATCTCCACCGTCGTCCACGTCGACGGCACCGCCCGGATCCAGACGGTCGACCGCCGGGACGAGCCGCTGCTCGCCGAGCTCCTCTCGGCCTTCGACCGGCGCACCGGGGTCCCGGTGCTCGTCAACACGAGCCTCAACACGGCCGGCCGCCCGATGGTCGACTCCCCCGCCGACGCCCTCGAGCTCTTCGGCTCCAGCCCGTGCGACCTGCTCGTCCTCGGGCCGCACCTCGTGCGCCGGGCGACGTTCTTCGAGGGCGGCGCATGAGCGGCCCGGACTACGCCGTCGTCGTCCCGACCGTCGGCCGGCCGGCGCTGCAGGACCTGCTGGGCAGCCTCGCGGCGCAGGAGGTCCGGCCCCGCGAGGTCGTCGTCGTCGACGACCGCGCGGACCGCACCGTCTGCGGCGA
>JBQGCR010000271.1:0-3986 GCA_052038585.1 Kineosporiaceae bacterium | reverse complement strand
CGGCGGTGCCGCCTGGCCGAGCCGGCCGGGCGCGGGCGGCGTCGTGCTCGAGGGAGGAGATGAGGCCGGCGACGTCGGCGCCGCGGCCCGCCCCGTCGACGACGTCGGCGAGCCTGGCGTCGAGCCGGCGCAGCAGGTCGGCGGTCCGGTCGCGGGCCGGGCCGGGCGGCTCGTCGTCGAGCAGCGCGCGGACGCGTTCGAGCCCGGCCCGCAGGCCACGGACGTGGGCGCTGACGTCGGCGTCGACCGGGTCGAGCGACAGGCGCTGGCGCAGCTGGCCGGCGAGGGCGTCGGAGAGCCGGCACGCCTCGGGCACCGAGACCGCGAGCCCGCCGCCGACCCGGCCCCAGACCAGCGTCGACATCCGCTCGCGCTCGGCGACGCCGGCCCGGCCGGAGTCCCACACGGCGAGCAGCTCGTCGTGCCGGTCCGCGACGGCCTTCCACAGCGCCATGGACAGCGTGACGTCACCGGTGAAGGACGCGGCGTCCGGCGCGGCGAGCGCGGCGGCGTCGAGGGCGTCGAGCTCGCGGCGGCGCTGGTCGCGCCACGCCCCGAGCGCGTCGAGGTAGCGCAGGAGGTCGCCCGGCGGTGCCGCCTGGCCGAGCCGGCCGGGCGCGGGCGGGGCGACGGCGGTGACGGTGAGGGCCGTCATCCGGTCGGTCCCGTGCGGCCGTACACCGGGGTCGGCGGTGCCCCCCGGCCGAGCGCCGGCGCGAGCCAGCGGTCGTAGGACCGCTGCCAGCCGCCGTCGGCGCGCCACTGCGCGAGGGCCGCGTTGACGAAGCGGACGAGGTCGCGGTTGTCCTGGTCCACGCCGAGGCCGTACGGCTCGCGCGAGAACTTGTCGCCGATGACCTTCGTGTAGGGGTCCTGCGCCGCGAGGCCCGCCAGGACGGTGTCGTCACCGGTGATCGCGTCGACCCGCCCCTGCTGGAGCAGGACGAGGCACTGGGTGTGCGCCGTCGCACCGACCGGCACGAGGTCGGGGTAGTCGCCGAGCGCCGCGAGGCTCGTCGACCCCGTGGGCGCGCAGACCCGGGACCCCTTCGCCAGGTCGGTGACCTGCGTCGCGACGGACGACGTCGGGACGAGGACGCGCTGCCCGGCGAGGTAGTAGGTGCCGGAGAACGCGATCTGCTGCCAGCGGTCGCACGTGATCGTGAAGTTGCGGGCCACGAGGTCGACGCCGCCGTCCTGGAGCAGCGGGATGCGGTCCGCCGCGGTGATGACCCGCAGGACGACCCGGTCGGGCGAGCCGAAGAGGGCCTGCGAGACCGCGCGGGCGGCGTCGATGTCGAAGCCCTCGATGGCGTTCGTCGCCGGGTTGCGGGCGCCGAGCAGCCGGCTGTCGGCCGAGACGCCGACGACGAGCCGGCCGCGCTCGACGATCTCGGCGAGGCCGGGTGCCGCCCGGCCGGCGGCGAGGTCGGGGAACGGGTCGTAGGACGCGGTGACGTCGCCGCGGCAGGTCGCCGGGGTCGTCGCGGGGGCGGACGGCGCGCTCGTCACCGTCGGCGTCTGCGGCAGGGCCGTCGGCGCGTAGTCGCCGCCCGTCCCGCAGGCGGCGAGCGCGAGGGCGGCGCACCCCGCGAGCGCGGCGGTCACCCGGCGCCGGCCGGTGCGGCGCGCCACGCGGCTCACCGGTACTCCTCCAGCCGGCGGCCGACGCCGCGCCAGGCGAGCGCGGCGGCCGCGACGCCGGCGAGCAGGCTCAGCCAGCCGGCCACCGGCAGCCACGGCTGCGAGCGGGTCAGGGCCGACGAGGCGTCTCCGGCACGGGTCTCGAGCGTGCTCGTCAGGGCCTCGTCGAAGGCGACGAACGTCGTCGCGAGCTCCCCGTCGGGGTCGGTCGCGGCCTTGCGCGCGGCGTCCCACTCCCCCTGGTCGTCCTGCCCCCGGACGGCGGCGTGGACGTCGGCGTAGGCCCGCCAGGCGCGGTCCAGGTCGGCCGGCACCGCCGCGAGCACCTCTTCCGCGTCGCCCTGCCAGGCCGCCTCGTAGGCGGCTCCCGAGCCGCGCGAGACGAGGGTGAGGCTCTCGTTCGAGCGGGCGTCGAAGGCGGCGGCGCGGGCCTGGGCGAGGTCGATCGTCTCGCGCAGGGCTCCGGCGCGGGTGCGCTCGGCCTCCTGCCCGACGCCGGCGAGGGCCGTCCCGCCGCCGACGAGCGGCACGAGGACGAGGACGAGCGCCGCGAGGAGGCCGAGGTTGACGTAGCGGCGGGTCGTGCGGGCGAGCCACACCGAGCCGAGCAGGAGCGCGACGGCGGCGAGCGCCCCGGCGACGAAGAGCACCTGACGGTTCTGCGCGACCGCCTCGAGCTCGGCGTCGATCCGCGACCGGTTGGCCGACGTCAGCGCGTCGAGCAGCGGCCCCGCGTCCCCGCGCAGCGAGGCGCTCGCGTCCCGCAGGTACTGCGCGCCCACCTGGAGGTTCTGCCGGTTGTTCGCGCGGGCCTGCTCGACGGTGCCGGAGTACTCGACGACGACGGTGTTGAGCCGGGCGAGCACGTCGGCGTCGGCGGGCTGCGCCGTCGCGGCCCGGGCGACGAGCTCGGAGGCGTCGCGCAGCGCGGACAGGTACGCCTCGCGCTGGGCGGCCGGCTCCTGGCCGGCGACGAGGAAGGCGTTCGTCGCCGTCGCGTCGGCCCGGGCGAGGTCGATGTCGATCTGCTGCACCCGCAGGAGCTGCGCGGTGCCGGCGTCGGCGCGGTCGTGCGCCGCCGACGTCATCCGGAACGCCTGGGCGGCGACGAGGCCGAAGCCGAGGGTGACGAGGACGGCGACGACGGCGAGCAGCCGCAGCCGCTCGGGCGTCGAGGCGAGGAACCGCCGGCCGGCCGGGGCGGTGTCCGGCGTCGCGGACGGCCGCGGCGCGGGGGTCGCCGCGGCGCGCGCGGGCACAGCAGCGGACCGTGCGGGGGTCTCCGCGGTCACGTCGGGTCTCCTTCCGCCGCAGGTGGTTCGCCCTCGGCGTCGGCCGGGGGGTCGGGCGCGGCCGCGTCGGCGGCTGCGTCGGCGGGCCCGTCGGCGGCTGCGTCGGCGGCTGCGTCGGCGGGCGCGTCGAGCAGGTCCTCGGGCAGCAGCTCGCGCAGCTGCTCCAGCGTCGGGGCGGCGACGTCGCGCAGCCGCCACGCGTGCCGGCCGATCGCCTCCTCGAGCACGTTGCGGGCGAAGCGGCCGTTGCCGAACCCGGGTCCGCGCGGCGTCGCGGCGAGCCGGCCGCGGAACGCCGCGAGGCACGCCGGTGTCGCGACGTAGTCGACGCCCGCCGCGAGCCGGACGAAGATCTGCTCGAGCTCGGCGTCGGTGTGGTCGTCGAAAGTGATCGTCGTCCGGAACCGGCTCGCGAGACCGGGGTTGGCGGCGATGAACTCCGACATCGGCCCGGGGTAGCCGGCGACGATGACGACGAGGTCGTCGCGCCGGTCCTCCATCTCCTTGACGAGGGTGTCGATCGCCTCGCTGCCGTAGTCGTCCCCGGCGAGGCTGTACGCCTCGTCGACGAAGAGCACCCCGCCCTCGGCGGACGCGACGACCTCGGCGGTCTTCATCGCCGTCTGCCCGAGGTAGCCGGCGACGAGCTCGGAGCGGTCGACCTCGACGAGCGTGCCGGTCGACAGCAGCCCGAGCGCGCGGTAGATGCCCGCGACGAGCCGGGCGACCGTCGTCTTGCCCGTGCCGGGGTTGCCGACGAAGACGAGGTGCCGGGTGATCGTCGCGGCCTTGAGGCCCTGCTCGGCGCGCAGCTTCTCGATCCGCAGCACGGCCGCCTGCCGGTGCACCTCGGCCTTGACCCGGGCGAGCCCGACGAGCGCGTCGAGCTCGCCGAGGAGCTCGTCGAGGCTCTTCGCGGGCTGCTCGGGGGCGTCCCCGTCCGCGCCGGCGGGCCGGGCCGTGTCCTGGCGCACCGGCGCGGGACCCGCTGCGCCCGAGGGGTTCTCGACCGGTCGGGCCTGCGGGACAGCGCCGACGGCGGCGAGCTGG
>JBQGCR010000270.1:0-8194 GCA_052038585.1 Kineosporiaceae bacterium | reverse complement strand
CAGCACGCCGACCGCGCCGTCGTCGAGGGGCGCGGTGAGCGCGGTCAGCCCCCGCTCGCGTACGGCCCGGGCCGCCGTCTCGGTGAAGTCCCGCAGCCTGGCCTGCGCCTCCAGCGCGGCCGAGGCGGGTCCGCCGCGCAGCCGCAGCATGACGCCGACCAGCCGCCGGCCCTCCAGCGGCACCCCGAGCGCCCGGGCGCGCAGCGCGACGTCGGCGTCCGGCTCGGCGTGCGCGAGCAGGCTCGCGAGGAGGCTGCGGTGGCTCTGCCGCTCCAGCGACTCCAGGTCCCGGGCGAGGAGCCGGTTGAGCGCGAGGGTCGCCGCGGCCCGCTCGAGGAGCAGGACGTCGACGTCGTCCGGCGGCTCGTCGCGGACCAGGACGAGCCGTCCCCAGTCCTGCCCGCGGGCCCCGACCGTCGTCACGAGGAGGCCGGAGGCGGGGTCCCAGCCGGTGCGCCCGTCGGGCCGCGCCCGGCGCGAGCGGGCCTCCCACCGGCCGAGCAGCGCCGCCGGGTCGCGACCGGCCGGGTCGTGCGCGAGGACCTGGTGCGCGAGGGTCTCCAGGACGACGGGAGTGCGCGCCATCCGGGCCACCTGGCGCAGGACGAGCTCGGGGTCGGCGCCCTCGACGGACATCTCGGTGAAGGCCTCGTGGACCGCCTGCGCGGCCCGCAGCCGGGCGACCTGCGCGTCGAGCACGAGCGCGTGCACCGCCTCGGTGACCTCGACGAAGGCGACCTCGTCCCGGAGCTCGACGAGCGGCAGGCCCGCGTCCCGGGCGGCGCGCACCATGGCGGACGGCAGCTCGCCGGTGAAGGCGCGGCCGAGCTCGACCGCCAGCGCGGCGACCGGGACGTCGGCGAGCCCGCGCACCCAGCGGCCCAGCCCCTCGCGGTCCCGCGGCAGGGTGATGCCCGTCGTCAGGACGAGCTCGCCGCCGCGCAGCAGGTGCGAGGAGTCCGGCAGCTCGCTGACGTGCGCCCAGCGCACGGGTGTCGCGAGCCGGTCCTCGCCGGCGACGACCCGGGGGCGGCCCGCGGCGAGCGGGGCGAGCACGAGCACCTCGCCGAGCGTCGGCAGGGCGCTCGGTGACGGGTGGTCGGGCGCGTCCGGCACGGGTCCGATGATGCCCCACGGCTCGCCGGGCCTGGCCTCGCACGTCCGGGGCGGTGACCTACGGTGAGTGACGCCGCGGTCGCCGGCGGCGACGGCGCCGCAGGGCGAGCGGCCGCCCGGTGCCTCCTGACGTGGAAACCGGCGCGTAACACGGGGGATCTGAGGGCTGTGATCACCAGCGTTGTAACGAATCCGTTGCCTGAAGGCCTTGCCGCGACGATTTCCACATCACATGCTTGAGTCGTACCCCGCCGCGTGTCAGGATGCGCGGTGACCGCCCGTGGTGGCTCCGCCGTCCGCTGTGCCGGACGGTCGGCGCCGCCCCCGCCCGCGAAGGAGCCGCAGCCCCGTGACGCAGCCGCCGACGACCTCCCCGCTCGACTGGGACCCCTCGGCCGGCCACAGCTGGGTCGCCGGCCGCGCCGTCGTCGGGACGGCGGGCGGCACGTGGGACGTCGTCGACCCCGCCACCGGCGGAACCGTGCAGACGGTGGCGCTCGCGGGGGCCGCGGACGTCGACGCCGCCGTCGCCGCGGCCCGGGCCGCCTTCCCCGCCTGGTCGGCCGCGACGCCGGGGGAGCGCTCCGCCGCGCTGCACCGGCTCGCAACGGTCCTCGACGAGCGGGCCGGCGACCTCGCCGCCGCCGAGACCGCGCAGACCGGCAAGCCGATCCGGCTCGCGACCGAGTTCGACGTCCCGGGCACCGTGGACAACACCGCGTTCTTCGCCGGCGCCGCCCGCACGCTCGAGGGCCGGGCGAGCGGCGAGTACTCGGCCGACCACACCTCCTCCGTGCGCCGCGAGGCCGTCGGCGTCGTCGGGTCCGTCGCCCCCTGGAACTACCCGCTCCAGATGGCCGGCTGGAAGGTCCTGCCGGCGATCGCGGCGGGCAACACGATCGTCCTCAAGCCGAGCGAGCTCACCCCGCTGACGACGCTCATGCTCGCCCGGGCCTGCCGGGACGCGGGGATCCCCGACGGCGTCGTCAACGTCGTCACGGGCACCGGCGCCGAGGCGGGCGCGGCGCTCGTCGGGCACCCCGGCGTCGACATGGTCTCCTTCACCGGCTCCAGCGCCGTCGGCCGCCAGGTCATGGCGACCGCCGCGGCGACCGCCAAGCGGGTGCACCTCGAGCTCGGCGGCAAGGCGCCCTTCGTCGTCTTCGACGACGCCGACCTCGAGGCCGCCGTCCACGGCGCGGTCGCCGGCGCCCTCATCAACGGCGGCCAGGACTGCACGGCCGCGACCCGGGCGATCGTCCACCACTCGCTGCTCGACGCGTTCGTCGAGGGCGTCGCCGACGTGCTCGCGACCGTCGTCCTCGGGGACCCCGCCGACGAGGCCACCGACCTCGGGCCGCTCATCAGCCACCGGCACCGCGACCGGGTCGCCGGGTTCGTCGAGCGCGCCGCGACGGCCGGGGCCAAGGTGACCTCCGTCGGGACGCTGCCGGGCGGCCGCTTCGCCGGCGGCGCCTGGCAGCTGCCCACCCTCGTCCACGGCATCGGCACCGACGCCGAGGTCTGGCGCGAGGAGGTCTTCGGGCCGGTGCTCGCCGTCGTCGGCTTCCCCGACGACGACGAGGCGATCGCCCTGGCCAACGACACGCCGTACGGTCTCGCCGCCTCGGCGTGGACCCGCGACGTCTACCGGGCCCAGCGCGCGACCCGCGAGATCCGCGCGGGCTGCGTGTGGGTCAACGACCACATCCCGATCGTCAGCGAGATGCCGCACGGCGGCTACAAGGCGTCCGGCTTCGGCAAGGACATGAGCCTGTACTCGCTGGAGGAGTACACCAACGTCAAGCACGTCATGGCCGACCTCACCGGCCAGGCGCGCAAGGCGTGGCACCGCACGGTCTTCCGGGGCGACGCCCCGCGGACCGGCGGCAGCGACCGGACCGACCCCACCGCCCCCTGACCGCCGGCACCCGTGCGGCCCGCGCGGGTGCCCCCGTCCTGCGCCGTCCCGGCCGCACCGAGCCGCCCCGGCGGCCCCGAGGAAGGAACCACCCGCGATGACCAGGCCCCAGCGCCGTCCCCGGTCCCTCGACCAGCTGACCCCCGAGGCCGCCGCCGTCGTGCGGGCCATGTCGTCCTCGCCGCTGTCGCGGCGCGGCCTGCTCGCCGGCGCGGGCGCGCTCGGCGCGGGGGCGTTCCTCGCCGGCTGCGGCACCGGCGGCACCTCGACCGGCGGCAGCACCGCCGGGCCCACGGCCGCGGCCGACCGCTCCGACGAGGAGAAGATCGTCAACTGGGCCAACTGGACGGCCTACCTCGACTACGACGAGGCGACGAAGACCTACCCGACGCTGGAGAAGTTCCAGCAGCAGACCGGGATCAAGGCGACCTACGCCGAGGACATCGAGGACAACGACACCTACTACGGCAAGATCCAGGGCCAGCTGCGCAACGGCCAGGACATCGGCAAGGACGTCATCGTCTTCACCGACTGGATGGCCGGGCGCGTCATCCGGCAGAACTACGTCCAGCGGCTCGACAAGGCCAACCTGCCCAACGCCGACAACCTCCTCGAGCAGCTCAAGACCGTGTCGTTCGACGACGGCCGCAACTACTCCCTCACGTGGCAGTCCGGCTACGCCGGCCTCGCCTGGGACAAGGCGCTGCTCAAGGAGGCGACGGGCAAGGACCGCTTGGAGAACGTCTCGGACCTGTGGCAGCCCGGGCTCAAGGGCCGCATCTCGGTGCTCAGCGAGTTCCGCGACACCCTCGGCCTCATCATGATGGAGCAGGGGGTCGACATCTCCGGCGACTTCTCCTCCGAGCAGTTCGACGCCGCGCTCGCCGTCTTCACCGAGCAGCTCAACAGCGGCCAGATCCGCTCGGTCAAGGGCAACTCCTACCTCGAGGAGCTCAAGGCCGGCGACGCCATCGCCGTCATCGGCTGGTCCGGCGACATCCTCGCGGCGAACTTCGAGGCGGACGCCGACAAGTACGAGTTCGCCCTGCCGTCGACCGGCGGCACCCTGTGGAGCGACAACATGCTCGTCCCGATCGGCTCGCCCCACAAGAAGAACGCCGAGACCCTCATGAACTACTACTACGACCCGAAGGTCGCCGCCGAGGTCGCCGCCTACGTCAACTTCATCTGCCCGGTGGAGGGGGCCAAGGAGGAGATCGGCGCCTTCGACGCGAGCCTGGCCGACAGCCCGTACATCTTCCCGACCGAGGCGGACCTGGCGAAGGTCAAGGGATTCCGCAACCTCACCGCCGCCGAGGACACCGACTACTCCGGCCGCTTCCAGGCCGCCCTGGGCAACTGATGGCCGCCCTCGACGAGGCGGTCGGCGACCTGCGCCTGACGGGCGTCACGAAGACGTTCGGGGCCTTCACCGCCGTCGACGACCTCACGCTGACGATCCCCCAGGGCTCGTTCTTCGCCCTCCTCGGCCCGTCCGGCTGCGGGAAGACGACGACGCTGCGGATGGTCGCCGGGCTCGAGGAGCCGACGACCGGGACGATCCATCTCGGCGACACCGACGTCACGCACGCCCGGCCCTACCAGCGTCCGGTGAACACCGTCTTCCAGAGCTACGCGCTCTTCCCGCACCTCGACATCTACGAGAACGTCGCGTTCGGCCTGCGCCGCAGGGGGATCCGGGACGTCAGGAAGCAGGTGACCGACGCCCTCGACCTCGTCGAGCTCGGCCACCTGGCGCGCCGCAAGCCCGCCCAGCTCTCGGGCGGCCAGCAGCAACGGATCGCGCTCGCCCGTGCGGTGGTCAACCGGCCGCAGGTGCTCCTGCTCGACGAGCCGCTCGGGGCGCTCGACCTCAAGCTGCGCCGGCAGATGCAGATCGAGCTCAAGCGGATCCAGACGGAGGTCGGGCTGACCTTCGTCCACGTCACCCACGACCAGGAGGAGGCCATGACGATGGCCGACACGGTCGCGGTGATGAACCACGGGCGCATCGAGCAGATGGGCGACCCCGTCTCGCTCTACGAGTCGCCCCGGACGACGTTCGTCGCGAACTTCCTCGGCCAGTCCAACCTGCTCACGGCGACCCGCGCCGGCGCGGACGGCGACGACGTCGTCGTCGACGTCCAGGGCCGTCGCGTCCGGGTGCCCGCGGGCCGCTGCTCCGGGACCGACGCGACGCTGCTCGTCGGCGTGCGCCCGGAGAAGGTGCACCTGCGCGCGGACGGCGCGGAGGTGCCCGCCGGGCACAACGCCCTCGACGGCGGCATCGTCGAGGACGCGAGCTTCATGGGCGTCTCGACGCAGTACCTCGTCCGGATGCCGTGGGGGCAGGCGCTGACGGTGTTCGCCCAGAACCTCGGGGTGGGCGACCTGTACCCGGTGGGCTCGCGGGTCTGCCTGACGTGGGAGCCGGCGCACACCTTCGGCCTCGTCGGCGACGCGCACGCGGGCGTCGAGGACGAGACCGCGCCCGTGCCCGCCGGCGCGCAGGGGTAGGGCCGTGGCCGTCGCCTCCGTCGCCCACACCGGTGGGCCGCCGGCCCAGCCGGCGCCCACCTCGCGGGGCAGCCGCCGGCTGCCCTACCTGCTCCTGCTGCCCGGCATGCTCTGGCTGCTGCTCTTCTTCGTCCTGCCGATCGTCACGCTCGCCGGGCAGTCGCTGCAGACGCCGGCGCCGAGCGGGGAGACCGGGGCCTTCGTCCAGACGTTCCGCTTCGCGAACTACCTCGACGCGATGCAGCTGTACTGGCCGCAGTACCTGCGCTCGTTCCTCTACTCCGGCCTGGCGACCCTGCTCGCGCTCGCGATCGCCTACCCGCTGGCGTACTTCATCGCCCAGAAGGCGGGCCGCTGGCGCAACATCCTCCTCGTCCTCGTCGTCGCACCCTTCTTCGCCTCGTTCGTCCTGCGGACGCTGGCCTGGCGGCAGATCCTCGCCGAGGAGGGGTTCGTCGTCCCCGCGCTGCGCGCGCTGCACCTGCTCCCGGACGGCGCGACGCTCACGGCGTCGTCGACCGCCGTCGTCCTCGGCATCACGTACAACTTCCTGCCCTTCATGACGCTGCCGATCTACGCGAGCCTGGAGCGGATCGACCCGCGGCTCGTCGAGGCCGGGGGAGACCTCTACGCGAGCGCCTTCACGACGTTCCGCAAGGTCACGCTCCCGCTGTCGATGCCCGGTGTCGTCGCCGGCACCCTGCTGACGTTCATCCCCGCCTCGGGCGACTACGTCAACGCCGCGCTGCTCGGCCGGCCGCCCGGCACGCAGATGCTCGGCAACGTCGTCGAGAGCCGGTTCTTCCGGCTCGTCGACTACCCGACGGCGGCGGTGCTCTCCTTCGTCCTCATGGCGACGATCCTCGTCGTCGTCACCCTGTACATCCGCCGGGCCGGGACGGAGGACCTGGTGTGAGCGTGCGACGCTGGCTGGGCCGCAACGGGCTGAAGCTCTACACGGCGCTGGCCTTCCTGTACCTGTTCACCCCGATCGCCTACATCACCGTCTTCTCGTTCAACAGCTCGACGCGCAGCAACATCGTCTGGCAGGGCTTCACGCTGTCGAACTGGGCCGACCCCTGCGCGGCGCCCGACATCTGCCCCGCGCTGGCGAACAGCCTGAAGATCGGTCTCATCTCCACGGTCCTCGCGACGGTGCTCGGCACCATGGTCGCGTTCGCCCTGGCGCGGCACCGGTTCCGCGGGCGCACGGCGACGAACCTCGTGATCTTCCTGCCGATGGCGACCCCGGAGGTCGTGCTCGCCGCGTCGCTCGCGACGCTCTTCCTCAACCTGCGGGTCCCGTTCGGGACGACGACGATCGTCGTCGCGCACGTCATGTTCAGCATCAGCTTCGTCATCGTCGCGGTGAAGGCGCGCATCGCCGCGCTCGACCCGCGGCTGGAGCAGGCCGCGATGGACCTCTACGCGAGCGAGCGGGAGACGTTCCGGCGGGTCACCCTGCCGCTCGTCGCCCCGGGCATCGCCGGCGCCGCGCTGCTCGCGTTCAGCCTGTCGTTCGACGACTTCATCATCACGAACTTCAACTCCGGGGACGTCAACACCTTCCCGAAGTTCGTCTACGTCTCGGCGCTGCGCGGCATCCCGGCGGAGGCCTACGTCATCGGCTCGGCGATGTTCTACCTCGCCCTGCTGCTCGTGCTCGCCTCCGAGGTGGTCCGGAGCCGGGCCGCGAAGTCATGACGCCGGGCGAGGTGGTCGACGACGGCGTCGCGCAGGTCGCCCTCGCCGGGGCGCGCCGGGTGCCGCTGTGGCTCGACGGCCCCGGGCGCCCGGCCCCCCGGCCGGCCCTCGACGCCGACCTCGTCGTCGACGTCGCGGTCGTCGGCGGCGGCTTCACCGGGCTCTGGGCGGCGGTGCTCGCCGCGCAGGAGCGGCCCGGCGCCCGCGTCGTCCTCCTCGAGGGCGCGACGCTGGGGTGGGCGGCGAGCGGGCGCAACGGCGGGTTCTGCTCGGCGTCGCTGACCCACGGGCTCGGCAACGGCTTCGAGCGCTGGCCGCAGGAGATGCCGCTCCTCGAGCGGCTCGGGGCGGAGAACCTCGAGGCGCTCGTCGCGTGCGTCGAGGACGCCGGGATCGACTGCGACCTGCGCCGGTCCGGCGAGCTGACCGTCGCCGTCGAGCCGTGGCAGGTCGAGGGGCTGCGCGACCTGCACGGGCTGGCCCGGCGCGTCGGCGCCGACGTCGAGTGGCTCGACGCCGCCGACGTCCGGGCGCTCGTCGACTCGCCGACCTACCTCGCCGCGCTGCGGGACGCGCGCGGCACCGTCGTGCTCGACCCGGTCCGGCTCGTCCGGGGCCTGGCCGACCTCGCCGAGCGGCTCGGGGTCGTCGTCCACGAGCGCACCCGCGTCGTCGGCCTCGGCGACGAGGGGGACCGGGTGCGCCTCGACACCCCGACCGGCGCGGTCCGGGCCGGGCGCGTCGTCCTCGGGACGAACGCCTTCCCCTCGCCCCTGCACCGGGTCCGGCCCTACGTCGTCCCCGTCTGGGACCACGTGCTCGCCACCGAGCCGCTGACCCCGGCCCCGCGGGCGGCCGGCGGCTGGGCCGGCGAGGAGGGGATCGCGGACGCCGGCAACCCGTTCCCCTACTACCGGCTCACCGCGGACGGCCGGG
>JBQGCR010000269.1:0-14905 GCA_052038585.1 Kineosporiaceae bacterium | reverse complement strand
TGGGGCCGCCGGGGCGGCTCCGGGGCGTCGTCCGGCAGCGGCGGCTCGGCGAGGGCCGCGGCGAGCCGGTCGTAGAGCTCGCCGCCGCGGACGAGCTGCTCCTCCGTCGGCTCCGGCAGCCGCGGGTCGACGGCCGCGCTGAGCGCGGCGGCGAGGGCCCGCGGCCCGCGCTCCGGCTCCGGGGACGCGTCGGGGATCTCGACGGCCACCTCGAACGCCTCGCGGGCGAAGAAGCCGAGCACCCCGCCGCGGCGGACCTTCTCCGCGCGCACGATCCGCGCGGAGCTCCCGCCCTCGGCGTGCGCCCGGGCGAGCAGCGCCTCGAGGTCCTCGCCCTCAAGCAGCAAATTCGTGGCCACGGCTCACCTGTCCCACGGACTCGATCTGACGGACCCCGGTGACCTCGCCGAACGCGAGGACGGGGAGCTGGGGGAGGCCGGCGCGCAGCAGCCTGCGCAGCGGCAGGCGCAGCGGGCCGGCGACGAGCAGGACCGGCGAGACGCCGTCCTGCTCGGACTGCGTGACGAGCCCGGCGACGTCGGTGACGAGCCGCTGGGCCGTGAACGGGTCGAGCGCGAGGACGATCCCGGCCTCACCCTGCCGCATGACGTCGGCGAGGTCGTTCTCCACGCCCGGGTCGAGCGTGATCGCCGAGAGGACGCCGTCGCGGTGGTGCGCGGAGGCCACGGCCGGGCCGAGGGCGGCGCGGGCGGCCTCGAGGAGCTGGTCCGGCTCCGTCGTCGTCCGGGCCTTCTGGCCGATGCCCTCGAGCACGCGGCCGAGGTCGCGGATGCTCACCTGCTCCTCGAGCAGCCCGTGCAGGACGCGCTGGACCGCCGAGAGGGGCAGCAGGCCGGGGACGAGCTCGTCGACGGCGGCCGGGCGCTCGGCCTTGAGCACGTCGAGGAGCTCCTTGACGTCGTCGAGGCTGAGCAGCCGCGCCGCGTGCTGGCGGACCATCTCGGCGAGGTGGGTCGTGACGACGGCCGCGCGCTCGACGAGCGTCGCGCCGACGACCTCCGCCGTCGGCCGGTGCTCCAGCGGCACCCACACGGCGGGCAGGCCGAAGACGGGCTCCGTCGTCCGGCGTCCGGGCAGCACGTCCGGGGTGTCGCCGATCGCGAGCAGGTGGCCGGGCGGGGCCTCGCCGACCGCGACGCTCACGCCGCCGACGCGGATCTCGTACGTGCCGGGCTCGAGCATCGCCCCGTCACGGGTGCGCACCGGCGGCAGGACGAACCCGAGGTCGGCGGCGGTCTTGCGGCGCAGGGCCCGCACCCGGTCGAGCAGGTCGCCGCCGCGGGCGGGGTCGACGAGGTCGAGCAGGTCGGGGGCGAGCAGCAGCTCGAGCGGGTCGACCTTGAGGGAGTCCGAGAACTGCTCCTCGGCGGGGGCGGCCGGGGCGGGGGCCGCGCCGGCGGGACCGGCCGGCAGCCCGGGGGCGCCGGCCGCCGACCGGGCGGGACCGTCGGACGTCGTGCCGCTGCGCGTGGAGGCGAGCCACAGCGCGGCGCCCGTGAGGATGAAGGGCAGCTTGGGCATGCCCGGGATGACCGCGAGCCCGAGCAGCGCGGACCCGCCGATCTGCAGGGCCTCCTTGTGCCGGCCGAACTGGGCGAGCACGTCGCTGCCGACGTCACCCTCGTCGCTCGTCGAGCGGGTGACGATGATGCCGGTCGCGACCGACAGCAGCAGCGCGGGGATCTGCGAGACGAGTCCGTCGCCGACGGTCAGGAGGCTGTAGGTGTTCACGGCCTCGGTGGCGGGCATGTCCCGCTGCACCATGCCGATCGTGAAGCCGCCGAGGAGGTTGACGAACGTGATGATGACGGCGGCGATGGCGTCGCCCTTGGTGAACTTCGTGCCACCGTCCATGGCGCCGTAGAAGTCGGCCTCGGCGGCGACCTCCTTGCGGCGGCGGCGCGCCTCGTCCTCGTCGATGAGCCCGGAGTTGAGGTCGGCGTCGATCGCCATCTGCTTGCCGGGCATCGCGTCGAGGGTGAACCGGGCGCCGACCTCGGCGACGCGGGCCGCACCGTTCGTCACGACGACGAGCTGGATGATGACGAGGATCGCGAAGACGACGAGGCCGATGACGAGGTTGCTGCCGACGACGATGTGGCCGAACGCCTCGATGACGTGGCCCGCGTACCCGTCGCGCAGGACCAGGCGCGTCGAGGACACGTTGAGCGCCAGCCGCAGGATCGTGAAGACGAGGATGAGCGTCGGGAAGACCGCGAACTCCAGCGGCTTCTTCACCTGCATCGCGATGAGCAGGACGACGAGCGAGCCGGCGATGTTCGTCGCGAGCAGGAGGTCGAGCACCGCTGCGGGCAGCGGGACGACCATCATGACGACGACGAGGACGACGACCACGGGCACGGCCAGTCGGGCCAGCCGGGTGGACGACATGGAGCCTCCGGATCGCTGCGGGTGCGCGGGGAGCGCCGACGTCGTGTCGGTGCGGGTCCCGTGCACGCTGGGGCCGCCGTCCGTGGCTGCGTCTGCGTGACGTCCCCTGTATCGGCGGGCCCCGCGGGACCTTGAGCCCGGACCGGACTCCGGCGCGCGGGCGCGTAAGTCACCCGCCGCGGCGAGTCAACTTCCGCCCCGGCGTGTCGATGAAGAACGTCAGGAGCACGTGCCGACACGGAGGTTGACCATGTCCATCGCCCAGACCCCGCCCCACGGGCTGAACCGCAGGACCGCGTTCGTCGCGACCGCGGTCGTCGTCGGCCTGGTCGGCAGCGGTGCGCTCGTGTGGCGCAGCACGTCTGCCGCCTTCACCGCGCAGACGTCCTCGGGCAGCAACTCCTGGAGCACCGGCACGGTGGCGCTGACCAACTCCGGGTCGGGCGGTGCGGTCTTCAACGCGACGGGCCTGGTCCCGGGCAACACCGGCAGCCGGTGCATCACCGTGACGTACACGGGCAGCGTGCTCACCTCGGTCAAGCTCTACGGGACGAGCCTGTCGCAGACGAACAGCCTCGCGAGCTACGTCGACCTCGTGATCAGCCAGGGCACGGCGACGGACGCCGCGTGCACCGGCTGGTCGGCCGACGCCGGCGGCGCGCTCTTCACGGGGACGCTCGCGAACTTCGCGGCGACGAAGACCGACTTCGCCAGCGGCATCGGCACGTTCACGCCGTCGTCGAACCCGACGACGAAGACCTACCGGATCGACTACACGCTGAGCACGAGCGCGACGAACTCCCAGCAGGGCTCGACCGCCAGCGTGACCTTCCAGTGGGAAGCGCAGTCGGGCTCGTAAGCCCGCCGCCGCAGCCGCCCGAGGCCGCTCGCGCCGTCGACGTCACCGTCCGGCGCCGGTCCGCCGCGCCGGGGCGGCCCGGCGCGGGCCACGGCTCCGCCCTGACGACCGCCCTGCTCGCCGTCTCCGGTGCCTGGCTCGCCCTGCTCGGCGGGCTGCTGTGGTGGACGAACCTGCCGCTGCTCGTCGGCTGGCAGCCGCGCGTCGTGCTCACCGGGTCGATGATGCCGAGCATCCAGCCGGGCGACGTCGTCCTCGTCGCCCCGGCACCCGACCCGCTCGCGCTGCCGCCCGGCCGGATCGTCGTCGTCGCCGACCCGACCCGGCCGTCCGGCAGCTACTCGCACCGGGTCGTCCGGCACGTCGACGGCCGGATCGTCACGCGCGGCGACGCCAACCAGTCCGAGGACAACCCGCCGGTGGAGGCCGACCGGGTGCTCGGCGAGATCCGCATGGTCGTGCCGCGTGTCGGGCTGCCCGTCGTCTGGCTGCGCGAGCACGTGTATCCCCCGGTGGTCGCCGTGCTCCTGGGGACGTGGGCGGCGCTCGTCGTCGTCCTGCACGGCCGGCACCCGCTGGTGTCCGTGCGGAACGTCCTGCGACCGCGCCGCATGATCGCCGCGGACACCGGGAACCGAGCCTGACGTCGAGCAGTCCCACCCGCGACCGGCATCCCGCCGGTCGCCCGAGGAGGAAGTCCTTCATGGCCCTGATCGCGATCTCCGCCGCAGCCATCCCCGTCGTCTCCCTGCTGCTGGCCGCCGTCGCCCGCCTGGAGGACGCGCTCGACGCCTGACCCCTTTCCGGCGTCGTCCTGGGGCGTCCTGGCGCCGCGGATCTACGCCGCAGCGCCGATCGAGCACCCAGGACCGCAGGCTCGGGGAGAGCCTGTCCAGCCTCGCGCGCGCAGGACCGCCGCGAGCCGGGCGGCCGTCCGGCACCGGCGCTCGGTGACGGCGCTGGCGCCGACCGCGCGGCAGCCCGTGGGCCCGCTCGACCCCCACGACGAACCGGTGCTCCAGGGCGGACCGGATCCCCTCGACGACATCGCCCACGAGCTCACGGACGAGCGCCCGGCACGGGTACCGGAGGCGCTCCTCGAGCGCGGCGAGAAGGTAGGTCGGGGTGGCGGGGGGCGGCGCCCCTGATCGACGCCGCAGCCTCACCGGCGGGGCTCACCGACGGGTCGTCACCGACGGGTCGTCACCGACGGGTCTTGGCCATCGCCTCGCGGGCCTCGCGGAGCTCCTTGAGCCGGCGGGACGTGAGCGCGGCGCGGTTCGGCAGGTCGGGGACGGTGGAGGCGGCCGGCCGGCGGGCCTGCGCGCCCTGGCCTCGGGCGACGGCCATGACGAAGGCGAGGATCTTCGCGACGGCGGTGTAGAGCTCGGCGGGGATCTCGTCGCCGACCTCGCAGACCCGGTGCAGCGCGCGGGCCAGCGGCTTGTCCTCGAGGATCGGCACGCGGTGCTCGCGGGCCCGGTCCTTGATCTTCTGCGCGAGCGCGCCCTGCCCCTTGGCGACGACCCGCGGCGCGCCGCGGCCCGGCTCGTACTTCACCGCGACGGCGATGTGCGTGGGGTTGACGAGGACGGCGTCGGCGGTCGCCACGTCGGCGAGCATTCGGTTGCGGGACATGGCGATCTGCCGGCTGCGGATCGCGCTCTTGATGAGCGGGTCACCCTCGGACTGCTTGTGCTCGTCCCGGACGTCGCGCACGCTCATCTTCAGCTGCTTGGTGATCCGCCGCTTCTGGTAGGCGTAGTCCGCGACCGCCAGCCCGACGCCGGCGACCACCGCGGCCCAGAGCACCGAGCGCAGGCCGCCCCAGGCGAGCCCGACCGTCGTGAGCATCGGCCGGCCGTCGCCCGCCATGAGCACCCCGACGAGGTTCTTGCCGACGAGGACGACGGCGGCCGCGACGACGACGACCTTGAGCAGCGCCTTGGCGCCCTCCCACGCCGCCTGCGGCCCGAACATCCGCTGCAGGCCGCTCTTCGGGCTCATCCGCTTGAACTTCGGCTTGAGGGCCTTCTTCGACGGGTGCACGCCCTGGGCCGCGGTGATCGCGAGCGCGGCGAGCAGCGCGCCGAGGTAGAGCGGCAGCGGCGCGACGAGCACCGCGCCGGGCATCTTCTCCACGACGCCGAGCACGGTCGCCGGCGTCGGGTCGGCGGCGACGACGGGCAACAGTGCGAAGAGCTCGCGGAAGGAGTCCTCGACGCGGCGGGCGGTCAGCGGCAGCAGCGCGACGAGGGTGGCGACGGCGAACCAGGCGCTCGCGTCCTGGGTGCGGGCGAACTGGCCCTCGGCGCGGGCCTCCCGCAACCGTTTCGGTGTCGGGTCCTCGGTCTTGCCGCTGTCGTCCGCCATGCCTCCCTCACCTCGCCCCGGCGAGCTCGAGCACGGAGACCACCGCGGTCTCGACCTGGTCGGTGAGCATCCGCGGGACCTGGGTCACGACGAGGCCGACGAGCAGCAGCGACAGGAGCAGCTTGAGCGGGAAGCTCAGGGCGAAGGCGTTGAGCGCCGGGGCCGCCCGGCTGAGCAGCGCGAGCGCGACGTCGGCGACGAGCATGACGGCGATGACGGGGGCGGCGACCTCGACGGCCGCGAGGAACATGTCGGCCATGCCCTCGGTGACCACCCGGCCCACGTCCTCGAGGTCGAGGCGCGCGACCGGCATCGCCTCCATCCCGCGCGCCAGGCCGTGGACGACCATGAGGTGCCCGTCGCCGGCGAAGAGCAGCGTCACGGCGAGGAGCTGGTGGAGGCGGCCCATGACCGACGTCTGCACCATGAGCAGGGGGTCCATCGCCATCGTCACGGTGAAGCCGCCGACGACGTCGATGAGGTCGCCGACCACCTGCACCGCCGCGACCGCGAGCTGGACGACGAACCCGAAGGTCAGGCCGGCGAAGAGCTGCACGAGGGTCTCGACGACGATCGAGGAGCCGGTCAGGCTCGGCGCGCTGCCGCGGGCGAAGACCGACACGGGCACGGCGAGGGCGAGGGCGACGACGGCCCGCACCCGCACGGGGATCGCCCGGGTGTTGAACGGCGGGGCGACGGCGACGAAGCCCGCCGTGCGCGCGAGCGCGAGGAGGAAGGCCGCGAGGGTCGCCTCGGAGACCGCCAGGTCGAGCCCGGACACGGGCGCGCCTACTGCTGCCCGAGCAGCGTCGGGACGAGGGTGAACAGCTCGCGGGTGAAGCCCTCGAGCACCCGCAGCGTCCAGCCGCCGGTGAGGACGAGGACGACGGCGGCGACGGCCAGCTTGGGCAGGAACGTCAGCGTCGCCTCCTGGATCTGCGTCGCCGACTGGATGACCGACAGGACGAGGCCGACGGCCAGGCACGTGATGAGCACCGGCGCGGACACCTTGGTCGCCGTCATGAGCGCCATCGCGACGATCTGGATGATCCCCTGTTCCACGCGCGGGCCCCCTAGGAGTAGCTGCCGAGCAGCGTCGTGACGATGAGCGACCAGCCGTCGACGAGGACGAAGAGCAGGATCTTGAAGGGCAGCGAGATGAGCGACGGCGGCAGCATGACCATGCCGAGGCTCATGAGGATCGCGGCGACGACGATGTCGACGACGAGGAACGGCACGAAGATCACGAAGCCGATGATGAACGCGCCGCGCAGCTCGGACAGGACGAACGCCGGCACGAGCGTGCGCAGGTCGGCGTCCTCGCGGTCCTCCGGCAGCGGGTCGCCCGCCGCCTTGGTCATGAGGGCGATCTCCTCGTCGCGCGTGTGGTCGAGCATGAACTCGCGCAGCGGCGGCGTCGCCCGCTCGTAGGCCTGCCCGGCGGTCGTCCGCCCGTCGAGGTACGGCTTGAGCCCCGAGTCGTACATCTGGTCGAGCGTCGGGCCCATGACGAACAGCGAGAGGAACAGCGCGAGGCCGACGAGCACCTGGTTCGGCGGGACCGTCGGCGTGCCGAGCGCGCTGCGCGTGAGCGACAGGACGACGACGATCTTCGTGAAGGCCGTCGTCATGAGCAGGATCGACGGCGCCACGCCGAGCAGCGTGACGAGGACGATGATCTGGACGACCTGGCTCGGGCTGCCGGGCAGCCCGATGGAGATGTCGCCGCCCGGCCCGGCCGGGGCCGTCGGGGCCACCGGCGCGACCGGCTCGACGGGGGCCGCGGGCAGGGCGGCCACGGAGACGGCGGCCACGGAGACGGCGGCCACGGGGACCGCGGCCACGGCCGCCGCGGCGGGGACCGGCTGCGCCGCCGCAGGTCCGGCGCCGGCGACCCCGCCGGCGGCCAGGCCGAGGCCCAGGCCGAGCCCGGCGAGCGCGAGCAGCGCGCGGTGCCGTGGCCTCACGGGGTCCGCCGGGTCGTGAGGTCGCGCAGCGCCTCGACGCCCTGGCTCCAGGTCCGCGGGGACAGCACCGAGCCGGACGCCTGGCGTGCCGCCGGGCGGCCGTCCTGCGGCGCGACGACGCGCCGGGGTGCGGCCTGCTGCGCGGGGACCGTGCGGGCGGCGACGGCCTGCGCCGCGACGGTGCGGGCGAGCTCGGCGGCGTCGAGCTCGGAGAGCACGCTGACCTGCTGGGCCGTGACGCCGAGGACGAGCGCCTTGCCGCCGACCTCGACGACGGCGACCGACGCCTCCTTGCTCAGCCCGGCCCGCTCGAGGACCCGCAGCCCGGCACCGGGGCCCCGCACGCCGGCGCGGCGCGCGAGGCGGGCGGTCAGCGCGACGAGCGCGATGACGACGACGACGCTCGCGACGACCCGGACGAGGGCGACGAGGTCGTCCCCGGCGCTCACGTCGCGTCCCGGGTCACGATCTCGGTGATCCGCAGCCCGAAGCTCTCGTCGACGACGACGACCTCCCCGCGGGCGAGGAGCGTGCCGTTGACGAGCAGGTCGGCGGGGGCGCCGGCGAGGCGGTCGAGCTCGACGACGTCACCGGGGGCGAGGGCGAGCAGCTGGCGCACCGTCATCCGGGTGCGGCCGAGCTCGCACGTCACCTCCATCTCGACGTCGCGGAGCATGTCGATCCCCCAGGAGCCGCGGGCGGCACCTGGGGCCGGCCCCGTGGTGCCCGGGGCCGCGGCGGGGGCGACGGGCGCGGCGAGGCTCACGCCGATGAAGCACGTGACCGTGCCGCCGGACTCGAGCGGGACGCCGACGACGGTGCCGCCGGACAGCACGTCGAGGCAGGCGTCGAGGGCGATCCCGGTCGGGTCGCCGTCGAGCCGGCCGCCGAGCCGGTCCGCGACGGTCTCCAGCGCGGGCTTGAGCGCCTGCGCGGGCTCGAGGGTGCCGAACGGCGTCTCGAGGAGGGCGTCGGCGAGCTCCTGGCCGATGACGAGCAGCACCTTGCCCTCCGCGCCGCCGCCGAGGTAGGCGGTGATCGCGGCCGCGCCGCTCGACGGCAGCTGCGCCGTGCCGGGGTCCGGCACGGGGCTGCCCGGCGACAGCGTTGCGGCGCTGGGGATCTGGGGCAGGGCCTCGAGGACCGCTGCGACGACGGCGTCCGCCGTGGCCGGCCATCCGTCACCGGCCGTGGCGTCGGCTCCGGGGACGAGGGGGGAGGCGGAGAAGCTCATCGGGCGTGCCTTTCGGGAGCAGGTGGTTCGACGATGAGGACCGCGAGACGGCGGCCGGAGGTCCCCGGCACGCAGTGCGCGAACGTCGTCGCGGCCGACGTCACGGCGAGCGGGGTGGTCGTGCGGTGCCCGAGGGTGAGGACGTCGCCGACCTCGAGCGCGCCGATCTGGCTGGAGCGCAGGCGGACCGGCTCGAAGCGCACGGAGACGTCGACGGCGACGTCGGTGAGCCGCTGCGTCGTCTTGCGCGCGGCCTCCTGGCGCTTGCGCGTGCGCTCGTCGTCCTGGGCGGCGCGCACGAGCGCGTCGAGGGCCGGCGCGAGCATCGCGTAGGGCAGGCAGAGGGTGGCCTCGCTCGTCCGCTTGCCGACCGCGAGCTCCATGCGGGAGACGACGACGGGGTCGGTCGCGGCGGCGGCCTGGACGAACTGGGCGTTGCTCTCCAGCGCGAGCAGCTGGGGCGTGATGTGCGCGATCGGCTCGAAGGCGTAGGCGAGCTCGCGCAGCATGCGGGTGAGCAGGTTGCGCACGAGGGCCTGCTCGATGTCGGTGAGCGGCCGGTCGGGCTGGTCGGTGGCGCCGGGCCCGCCGAGCTGGTGGTCGATCATCGTCAGCACGGTGGCCGCGTCGATGTTGAGCAGCGCCTTGCCGGGCAGCGGCTCGAAGGACAGGATCGCCGACACGCTGTTCTCGCCGACGCCGGACAGGAACTCGTCGTAGCTGAGCTCCTCGAGCACCGTCGGGGCGAGCAGGCACACCGCGCGCAGCGACGTCGTGAGGACCGTCGTCGCCTGCCGGCCGAAGGTCGCCATCGCGACCCGGAGCAGGTGGGCGTGCTCGCGGGCGAGGCGCACGGGACGACGGAAGTCGTACGTGCGTGCCTCGCCGCGGCGCCTGCGCGTCGCGGTCGCCTGTTCGGAGTAGCCCACGGATTCCGCATCGGGCGTACCGGGCCACCCCTTGAGCCCTGCGGCGGGCCCGATCGCCCGCACGGACGCGGCGGGCCGAGTGCGGGCGGGCGCCGGGGGTCGCTCTGGGTCACCGGACCCCCGGCCCGGCCGGCCTACTGGAAGACGAACTCCGTGAAGTACACGTCGTAGAACTCGTCGTGGTAGGCGTGCTTGACCTCCTCGACGAGCTCCGCCTTGGCGGCGGCCCGGCCCTCGGGGGTGGACAGCTCGTCGATCGACATGCCGGAGAACAGGCCGATCGCGATGTCCAGCGCCTTGGAGCCGTCCGGCTCGCCGTGCCCGCCCGCCAGCGCGGCGTCCTGCTGGAGCGCCATGCCGACCTTGAGGTAATGCCCGCCCGCGAGGTTGATCGTGATCGGCTCGGTGACGAGCACGACGCCGGGCTCGTGGGTCGGCTCCGCCGCGGCCTCCGCGGCCGTCCCCGTCGCCGCGGCCTCCTCGCCCCCGCCGCGCAGGAAGAGGAACCAGACGGCCCCGAGCACGACGAGCAGCACCGGCACCGCGATGATGATGAGCTTCTTCTTGCCGCCCCCGGCGGCCCCCTCGGCCGCCTTGGCCTCGGTGTCGGTCTTCGTCGCCATGTCGTCCCCTCCCTGGGATGTGGTCCGTCGTCCGTGGTCGTGCGCCGGCGCTCAGCCGCCGGCGGCCAGCTCCGCCTCGCGCCGGGCGGTCTCGGCCTTCTCCTGCAGGTCGGCCGCGGTGGCCTTGGCCGCCTCGGCCTTCTTCGCGGCGGCGTCGGCCGCGGCCGCCTTGGCCTCGGCCGTCCGCGCGGCGGCTGCACGGGCCCGGGCCGAGGCGTCCTTCTCGTCCGCCAGGGCGGCGAGCGCACGACCCGCGGAGTCGTCGAGCTGCGCGAGGACGACGATCTCGACACGACGGTTCACGGCGAGGCCCTGCGGCGTCGAGTTCGGGCGCAGCGGGCGCGTGTCGGCGTAGCCGGTCGCCGAGAGCTTGGTCGCCGGCAGGCCGTGCTCGGACACGAGGTAGCGCAGCACGTTCGTCGCGCGCGTCGTCGACAGCTCCCAGTTCGACGGGAACGCCGCCGAGCGGATCGGCAGCGAGTTCGTGTGGCCGTCCACGCTGAGCCGGTTGGGCACCTTCTTGAGCGTCGGCGCGAGCGCGTCGAGGATCGTGCGCCCCGTGAGCCGCAGCCGGGCCGCTCCGGAGTCGAAGAGGACGTCGTCCGTCGCGATCGTCACGACGAGGCCGCGCTCGTCGACCTTGAACGTGGCGCTGTCCTTGAGCCCTGCCTGGGCCAGCGCGGCCTCGAGCTGCTTGCGCGCCTGGTCGAGCTTGGCGGCCTCGGCGGCCACCTGCGCCTTGGACGTCGCCCTGACGAGCTGGGCGACGGCCGCGGGGTCGACCTCGGGCGTCTTGGTCGTCGTCTCGGCGTCGCGCGCGGCGCCGTTGATGTTCACGCTGTCCGGGGCGATCGCGCCGCCCGGGTCGAGCATCGCGGAGCCGCCGGCCATGAAGGTGACCGGCGCGCCGAAGCCCGACGCCAGGCCGGTCGCGAGCTGCTGGAACTTCTTCTGGTCCACCTGGCTGATGGCGAACATGACGACGAAGAGGACGAAGAGCAGCGTGACCATGTCCGCGTACGAGACGAGCCAGCGCTCGTGGTTCTCGTGCTCCTCGTGCTCCTCGTGCATCTCACGGCGCTTGCCGTGCCCGCCCCCGCTCACGCCGCGTCCTTCTCCGCGGGGGCAGGTCCGGGCGAGGTCATCTTCGAGCGCAGCTTGGTCGCCACGACCCGCGGGTTGGCGCCGGCCTGGATGGCCAGGACGCCGTCGATGATGATCTCCATGCGGGCGCCCTCGTTGGCCGCGACGGCCTTGATGCGCTTGCCGAGCGGCAGGTACACGATGTTGGAGGACAGCACGCCCCACAGGGTGGCGACGAAGGCGGCGGCGATGAGGTGGCCGAGCTGGTCGGGGTTGGACAGGTTCTCCAGCACGTGGACCAGACCCATGACCGTGCCGATGATGCCGATGGTCGGGGCGTAGCCGCCGGCGTCCTCGAAGAACTTGCCGCCCGAGGTGCCCGAGGCCTTCTTCGCCTTGACCTCGGCGCTGAGGATCTCCCAGAGGTCGTCGGGGTCGGTGCCGTCGACGGCCATCTGGAGCCCCTTCTTCATGAAGGGGTCCTCGACGCTCTCCATCTCCTGCTCCAGGGCGAGCAGGCCCTCGCGGCGGGCGCGCTCGGCCATCTTCACGAGCGGTTCGACGACGCTCTCGATGTCCGGCTTCTTGGCCGTGATGGCGTAGATCGCCCACTTGAACGCCCCGATGGCCCCGGGCAGCGTGTTCGACGCCAGGGCGGCACCGATCGAGCCGCCCCAGACGAGCATGAGCGGCGGGACGAGCATGAGGGAGGCCGGGGAGCCGCCCTCCATGATCTGGGAGCCGAAGATGACGCCGAAGGACAGCACCATCCCGATGATCGTTGCCGGGTCCATGGTCAGTCCTCTCGCGGCTGCAGCCGGATGACGCGGGCCTCGCGCGCGGGCGCGGCGGGCAGCGCCGCCTCCGCGCAGGCGAGGTCGGCCGCGTCCTGCGCGGTGAAGGGGAGGTCGCCCCGCGCCAGGCGCAGCGCCCCGGCGACGACGCCGGCGCGCCAGGCGCGGACGCGCTCGACGACCTCGGGGATGGACTCGCTGACGATGAGCTTGTGCCCGTCGACCATGGTGATGACCGTGTCCGGCGTGGGCTCGGCACGTTCGATGAGGTCCGGGTTCAGGGCCAGCTCGTGGCCGCCCAGACGCGTCAGGATGATCACTGCGTCCGTCCTTGGCGCTCGTCCGCGGGACCGGTCCGTGGTCCCTGCTCTTCCGGTCGGCACCCGGGTGCCGGATATGAGGTCTTGCGGGGGTGACCCCGCCCGGCGCCCCCGGGGGAGGGGACCGGGCGGGGCCCGCGCGTCAGCGCTTGAGGTTGACGAGCTCCTGGAGCATCTCGTCGCTCGAGGTGATGACGCGGCTGTTCGCCTGGAAGCCGCGCTGGGCGACGATGAGGCTGGTGAACTCCTGCGCGAGGTCGACGTTGCTCATCTCGAGCGCGCCGCCGACGAGGGTGCCGCGGCCGCCGGTGGCGGGCTCGCCCACCTGGGCCAGACCGGAGTTCGTCGTCGACCGGAAGCACGTGCTGCCGATCTTCTCCAGGCCGTTCGGGTTGTTGAAGTTCGCCATCGCGATCTTCGCCATCGTCTTCTTGAGGCCGTTGGAGAACATCCCGATGACCGAGCCGTCCGAGCCGATCTTGAACTGCTGCAGCGTGCCCGCCGCCGAGCCGTCGACCTGGGAGACCGTGAGGGACTTCGGGCCGCCGAACTTCGTCACGGCCGACAGGTCGACGGTGATGACGGTGCCGTCCGAGGTCGTCACGGTCGGGTTCGTCACGGTCGCCGGCTGGCCGGCGGCCGGCCAGCTGATGGTGCCGGCCGAGTAGGTGGAGCCCGCGGTGGCGTCCGTGACGGCGACGTCGTAGGCGCCGGCGTTGTACGTGAAGGTCACCGTGAGGGAGTGCTGGTTGCCGCCGGTGTCGTAGGCCTTGGCGCCGACGGACATGACGTTGGTGTTGTCCGAGGGGATGTTGCCCGAGACCGTGACCTCCGACGAGGGCTCGGGGGCGAGCATGCTGCCCGCCGGGAGCTGGATGTCGGCGAGCGGGTTGTCGGTGTTGACGGTGCCGTCGGCGCCGACCGCCCAGCCCTGGACGACCATGCCCTGGTTGTTCACGAGGGAACCGTTGCTGTCGAACGTGAACGCGCCGGCCCGGGTGTAGATCGACTCCTGGCCGTTGCGGACGACGAAGAAGCCGTCGCCCTGGATCATGAGGTCGGTCGAGCGGCCGGTCGTCTGGGCCGAGCCCTGGCCGAAGTTCGTCGAGATGCCGCCGAGCTGGACGCCGAGGCCGACCTGCGCGGGGTTGACGCCACCCTGGCCGTCGCTCGGGGCGCCGGCGTTGCGCATCGTCTGCGACAGCGTGTCCTCGAAGGTCACGGTGCTCGACTTGTAGCCGGTCGTGTTGACGTTGGCGATGTTGTTGCCGACGACGTCCATCATCGTCTGGTGCTGGCGGAGCCCGGTGATGCCGGAGAAGAGCGAGCGGAGCACGTGGTCCTCCTGGTCAGGACGCGCCGGGGCGTGGTGCCCCGCTGCGCGGTGGGTGGGCGTCCGTGCCCGCTGGTTCCGGTCGGCCTCGTGCCTGCCGGGCGTTCGTGGAGCGGCTCAGGCGCCGCTGTCCGTCGTCGGCGTGGTGCCGCCGGTGGTGCTGCCGGTGGTCCCGGACGACAGGGTCCCCGTCGTGGTGTCGGCCGACGGGGACCGCACCTTCATCACCGATTCGAGTGACACCGACTCGTCCCCGACCTCGAGGACGGCCTTGCCGCCGGAGATGCTCACGCCGGTGACGACGCCGGACTGCTCGACGCCGAGGGCGTTGTCCCAGACGACCTCCTTGCCGACGAGGGCGATCGCCGACGAGGACTGGTTCGTCACGAGCAGGTCCGACAGCTTCTCGACCATCGAGTACTGGGCCGTCTGCGCCATCATCTGCGAGGAGTCGGTGGGGCTCGACGGGTCCTGGTAGCGCAGTTGCGCGACGAGCAGCTTGAGGAACGCGTCCTTGCCCAGGCTCTGGTCGGCCGCGGTCGGCGGCGTCGCGTTCGTCGCCCAGCCGCTCGTCAGGCCGCCCTGCGTGCCGGTCACGCTGACGTCGGTCATGGTGTCTCCTTCTCGCGCAGCGGGACTGCGACGGGTCGTCGGTGGGTCACAGGGCCACGTCCACGCGGCCGCGCCGGACGGCGCCGGCGGTCGCCGCGGGGGCGGCGGCGTCGTCGACCGGTCCGGTCGCGAACCGGGCCCCGGCGGGGCCGCGGTGCGCGTCGGCACCGCCGTGGCCGGACCGGCCGGGTGAGCCGGAGCCGGGGCCGGACGGCGTCCCGCCGCCGGCCGCGGAGGAGCCGGGGTCGCGCGCGGGCCGGCCGGAGCCGGCGTCGGCGCCGTCCGAGGCCTGCTCGCGCAGCACGACGTCGGACAGGTCGAGCCCGGCGTCGGCGAGGCCGGCGCGCAGGTCGTCGAGCCCGCCGC
>JBQGCR010000268.1:0-2930 GCA_052038585.1 Kineosporiaceae bacterium | reverse complement strand
GTCGCCGGGACCTGGCAGGATCGCGCCGTGGGCGCGGGTGGCTGGGCGGGCGGTCCCGAGCCGGACGACCCCTTCGTCCTCCAGCTCGTCGTCGGGACGGACAAGGCGGCACCGGTGCGCCTCCCCGACCTCTGCGCGGCCGTCGTCGGGGCCGTCGCCGGTGCGCGCGCGGAGCGTCCGGGGGTCTTCGCCGCCTACGAGGCCGAACGGATCCGCAAGCTCGCGCGGCACACGACGCCGGCCAGGCTCGCGGCGCTCGCGACGGACGAGGACGTCGTGGCGGCGGGGGTGACCGGGGCGCGCGTCGGGACGGCGGACGTCGTCGCCGTGGGTCCGGTCCGGCGCGCGGCGACCCCGCGCGCGGTCACCCGGACCCAGCTGTCCGCCTCGCCGGAGCGGTTCGCCGGCGAGCTGCCGCAGGCGCCGGACGACGACGGCGACGACGGTCCGCGGCTGCACGTGGCCGTCGACCGCCGGCTCGGGATGAGCCCGCTCAAGCTCGCGGCGCAGACGGGCCACGCCGCCCAGCTCACGCACCGCCTCCTCGCCGCCCGCGACCCCGTGGCGCTCGAGCGCTGGCGCGAGAACGGCTGGCGCGCAACCGTCTACGCGCCGCTGCGGTTCGCCGTGCCGGACGACGAGCGGGTCGTCGTCGTCCGCGACGCCGGCTTCACCGAGATCCCCGCGGGCTCGCTCACCGTGTGGGCGCGGCTGCGCTGACCCCGCCGTCCCACGCCCGGGCGAGGAGGACCTCGACGACCCCGCACGCGGCGACGACGGGCTGGAGGACGAAGAACCGGCGCAGCACGAGCACCTGGACGGCGATCCACGCGACGAGGCCCGCGCCGGCGAGCAGCGCGGCGGCCCGGGCGCGAGGGTGGCGCCCGGCGACGAGCGCGGCGGCGCCCGCCTGCGGGACCGCGACGGTGGCGAGCAGCGCCACCCCTGCACCGGGCAGCGGCTCGGGACCACGGACTCAGAGCCGGAGCGCCTGCGCGGCAGCCGATCCCGCCCGCTCCCCGTACCCGCCGCCGAAGAGGACGGCGTGGACGAGCAGCGGGTGGAGCTGGTGCACCGGCACCCGGTCCCGCCACCCGGGCGCGAGCGGGGCGGCGGCGTCGTAGCCGGCGAGCACCGCGTCGAGGTGGGGCAGGCCGAAGAGCGCGAGCATGGCGAGGTCGCTCTCCCGGTGGCCGCCGTGCGCCGCCGGGTCGACGAGCACCGCACCGTCCGGCGTCCACACGACGTTGCCGGACCACAGGTCCCCGTGCAGCCGGGACACCGGCTCCGGCGGCCCGCAGACCGCGACGTCCCCGGCCTCGAGCCGGTCGCACACGGCCCGGACGGCGGCCTGCGTCCCCGGCGTGACGGCGCCCGACCGGGCCGCCCGCTCGAGGTAGGGCAGGACGCGCCGGCGGGCGAAGAACGGCCCCCACCCGTCGTCGTCACCCGGCTCGCGGACCACGTGCGGTAGGGGCGCCGTGCCGATGAAGCCGTCCCCGGCGTGGCCGTCCGGCGGGCAGCCGAACCACCCGGCACCCGCCGCGTGCGTCACGGCGAGCGCCGCCCCGAAAGCCCTCGCGGCCTCGCGCGTCGGCGCGGCGGTGCGCAGGCGCGGCAGGACGATCCGCCCCGGACCGACGTCGAGCACGTCGACCACGGGCGCCCCGCCCGCGGCGGCGAGCCAGCGCAGCCCGGCGGCCTCCACCTCGTAGAACCCTTGCGGCGCAGCCGGATCCGTCTTCGTGAAGTGGTCCGTCGGCACGCGCTCGCCCGCCCGCCGTCAGGCCACGGCGATGGCGGCGCGGACGTGGTCGAGCAGGCCGGCGCAGGCGTGCTCGACCTGGTCGAGGGCGTCCTCGAAGGCCTTCGGCCCGTCGTAGTACGGGTCGCGCACGTCGAGCTCGCCGCCGCGGGGCAGGGGCCCGCCGACGGCGACGGCGGAGGGGTCGAAGCTGCGCAGCAGCCGGACCTTGTCCCGCGCCGCGGCGGACGGCGCCCACGACCGCAGGATCCGCTCGTGCCCCCGGTCGAGGGCGACGACGAGGTCGCGACCGGCGAACCAGCCGGGCTCGAAGACCCGGGCGCGGTGCCCCGAGCCGTCGTAGCCGCGGGCCGCCAGCGCCGTCGTCGCCCGACCGTCCGCGCGCTCCCCGACGTGCCAGTCGCCGGTCCCGGCGCTGTCCACGTCGACGAGGTGCCCGAGCCCCGCGTCGTCGGCCATGCGTCGCAGGACGACCTCCGCCATGGGGGAGCGGCAGATGTTCCCCGAGCAGACGAAGCAGATGCGGTACGGCTCACGCATCCGCCCATGATTCACCACGCGGGCCGTCACGACGAACCCTCCACAGGGCCGGATCGCCGACCGGTCGTCCACAGGCGGCGTCCGGGCCGCGCTCGGCAGCGGTCCGCCGACCTACCGTCACCCGTGGTGCCCGTCCGGGCCCGTCCCGGCCGGGGCGAGGCTCTCGGGCCGGATCGGGAGGTGGTCGGCGGATGGGTCCCCGGGAGCAGTCGGACCTCGCGGCGCGCTGCCTGCGGGAGGCGGTGCAGGACGTCGTCGGGGCCGCGGCGCGGGTCCGTGCGGTCCCGGCCGGCGCCGGTCCCGCGGTGTGGCGGTCCCCGGCGGCGACGGCCTTCCGCGACGACGTGCTCGCCGTCGCCGTCGCGCTCGACGCGCTCGCCGACGACCTCGCGGCGTGCGCCGTCGCGTGGCACCGGCACGCGGACGACGTCGAGGCGGTGTGGCGGTCGCTGCTCGCCCGCGTCCCCGTCCCGGGCCTGCCGTCGGGGTGGGGGCTGTGAGCGACGGCCTCGTCGTGCGCGGCGGCGCGGGGGCGACCGTCGTCGTCCTCGAGGCCCTCGCGGCCGCGGCGCACCGCCTGCTCGAGGTCGCCGCGGTCCTCGCCGCCGTCGAGGCACGGCTCGGG
>JBQGCR010000267.1:0-2226 GCA_052038585.1 Kineosporiaceae bacterium | reverse complement strand
GGGGTCCGGCTCGCCGTGCCCGGCGGCGACGAGCAGGAGGTGCTCGCGCACGGTGAGCGCGGGGAAGAACGCGTCCTCGCCGAGGTCGCGCGCGACGGCGGCGCGGAACGCCGTCGTCCGCTCGTCGACCGGGGCGCCGAGGACCTCGACCGTCCCGTCGAGCGGCTCGAGGAGGCCGAGGACCGTGCGCAGCAGGGTCGACTTGCCGGCGCCGTTGGGGCCGACGACGGCGAGGACCTCGCCGGCGTGCAGGTCGAGGTCGACGGGCGCCGCGACGGGTCCGTCGTGGCCGACGACGAGGCCGCGGGCACGGACCAGGACGGTGGCGTCGGGCACCCGCCGACGCTAGCGCGACCGGACCTGCCCCATCCCTCCCGGGGGTGTCTGGTCCGGCAGCGCCCCGGCGTCGACGAGCGCGGAGACGGTGGCGGCGACCCGCGGCGGGCTGAGCTCCCCGCCGCCCGGCTCGCTGACGTAGAGCACGTCGACCGCCTGGCCGGCGTGGGTCGCGACGTGCGCAGAGCGCAGGTCGACCCCGACGGTCGCGAGCGCCGAGCCGACCGCGTGGAGCAGCCCCGGCCGGTCGGCGGCCCGGATCTCGAGGACGGTCGCCTCCGCGGAGGCCCCGGGCAGGAGGACGACCCGGGGCCGGGCCGGGGCGCCCGACGGCGCCCGGTAGCCGGCGTCGCGGCGGGCGAGCCGGTCGAGCACGGAGCGGTCGCCCTCGGCGAGCCGGCGCAGCTGGGTCTCCAGGGTGGCGGGCTCGGGCAGGTCGTTCGTCGGGCTGTCGACCCACCACGTGTCGACGGCGACCTCCCCGTCGCCGGCGGGGACGGTCCGCACGAGGGCCGACTTCACGGTGAGCCGGAACGAGGCGAGGACGCCGGCGATGTCGGCGAACAGCCCCGGCCGGTCGGGCGCGACGACGGTCACGGCGTGCATCTCGTCGACGTCGGCGAGCGCGACGCGCGGCCGCCCGTCGGCGGCCACCGTGGCGACGAGGCCGGCCTCCTCGGGGCTGATCGGCGCCGGCCCCGGCGGGTCGTCCCCGCGCAGCAGCGCCCGGGCCCGGGCGACGAGGTCGTCGACGAGCCGGGCGCGCCACGGCGACCAGGCGGCGGGACCCGCGGCGACGGCGTCGCTCTCGGTGAGGCTGCGCAGGATGGAGAGCACCTCGGGGCTCGCGTCGACGGCGGCGACGAGCGCCTCGACGGTGCGCGGGTCGTCCGGGTCGCGCCGGGTCGCGAGCTCGACGAGGGTGAGGTGCTCGCGGACGAGCCGCTCGACGACCTCGCAGTCGGCCGGGGCGAAGCCCATCCGCCGCACCGCCCGGTACGCCAGCGGGGCCCCGACGCCGGAGTGGTCGAGGGCGCCGGGCAGCTTGCCGACGTCGTGCAGGAGGGTCGCGACGAGGAGCAGGTCCGGGCGGCTCGACTCGCGCAGGAAGTGCTGGGCCGAGGCGACGGCCTCGACGCTGTGGCGGTCGACGGGGTGCCGGTGGACGGCGTTGCGCTGCGGGCGGTAGCGGATGCCGGACCACTCGGGGATCCAGGCGGTCGTCAGCCCGGCGAGGTCGAGCGACTCCCACACCCCGACGAGCCCCGGGCCGCCGCCGAGGAGCTCGACGAGCGCCTCCCGCGCGGCCGACGGCCACGGCTCGGGCAGCGGCGGGCAGTCGTTGGCCAGGTGCTCGACCGTCACCGGGGACAGCGGCAGGCCGGCGCGGACGGCGGTGGCCGCGGCGCGCAGGGGCAGCACCGCGTCCTCCTCCGGGCGGACGCCGACGCCGAGCACCACCTCGCCGTCGTGCTCGACGAGCCCGTGCCCGAGGGGGCGCAGCCGGGGCCGGCGCGGCCCGGGCCGCAGCCGTCGGGTCGGCACGGACTGCCGGGCCCGCCGGACGGTCGTGTCGACGGCGTGCGCGTTGGTCCGGGCGGCGCCGGAGACGGCCGCGAGCTGCTCGTCGGCATCGGTGAGGCCGACGGTGACGGCGACGGCGTCCTGCTCGGCGAGCAGGAGCCGCTCGACGGAGCGGCCGGTGACCGCCTGGAGCGCGTCGCGGACGTCGAGCAGGCGCAGGTGCGCCTCGTCGACGCCGCCGTGCGGGCGGTCGGTGACCCAAGAGGCCGCCAGGGCGCGCAGCACGGTGACGTCGCGCAGGCCGCCGCGGGACTCCTTGAGGTCCGGCTCGAGCAGGTGCGCGGCGTCGCCGAACCGGGCGGCGCG
>JBQGCR010000266.1:0-17246 GCA_052038585.1 Kineosporiaceae bacterium | reverse complement strand
TCGAACCTCACCTCGCACCCCAGCCTGCGGGCGAGGTCGGCCATCACGTCGAGCTCGTCGCGCACGCCCGGGGGTGGCGCGAGCGCGCGGCGACGTCGCAGCACGCGCCCCTCGAGGCTGGTCATCGTCCCCTCCTCCTCGGCCCACTGGGCGACGGGGAGGACGACGTCCGCGGCGAGCGCGGTCTCGGACGGGACGACGTCGCAGACGACGAGGAGGTCGAGGGCCGCGAGCCGCTTCGCGACGCGACCCGCGTCCGGCGCCGAGACGAGCGGGTTGCTGCCGTGGAGGAAGAGGACCCGGGGACCCCCGGGCGTGCCGAGCGCGGCGAGCAGCTCCACGGCCGACCGGCCGGGGCCGGGCAGGTCCGCGGGGTCGACCCCCCAGACCGCGGCGACGTGCGCCCGGGCGGCGGGGTCGGTGATGCTGCGGTACCCGGGCAGCTGGTCGGCCTTCTGGCCGTGCTCGCGCCCGCCCTGGCCGTTGCCCTGGCCGGTGACGCAGCCGTAGCCGCTGCCCTCCCGGCCGGGCAGCCCGAGGGCCAGCGCGAGGTCGATGCAGGCGCTCACGGTGTCGGTGCCCTTGGCGTGCTGCTCCGCCCCGCGCCCGGTGAGCACGTAGGCGCCGGCGCCGCCGCGGTGCGGTGCGGCGTCCGCGAGGAGCGCCGCGGCGCGCCGCAGCTCGCTCGCGGGGACGCCGGTGACGGCCTCGGTGCGCTCGGGCCACCACGCGGCGGCCGCGGCGGCGGCGGCCTCGAAGCCGCTCGTGCGCGCCTCGACGTAGCCGCGGTCGAGCAGGCCGGGGGAGTGGACGACGAGGTGGAGCAGGCCGAGCACGAGGGCGAGGTCGGTGCCCGGGGTGTTCTGCAGGTGCACCCCGCCGCCCTCGACCGCGAGCGCCGCGGTCGGCGAGCGCCGCGGGTCGACGACGACGAGGCCGCCCCGGGCGGCCGCCCGGGACAGGTGCGCGAGCGCCGGCGGCATCGTCTCGGCGAGGTTGCTGCCGACGAGCAGGACGGCGTCCGCGCCGCCGAGGTCCGCGAGCGGGAACGGCAGCCCGCGGTCGGCCCCGAACGCCCGGTTCGAGGCCGCCGCCGCCGAGGACATGCAGAACCGGCCGTTGTAGTCGATCTGGCTCGTGCGCAGGACCGCCCGGGCGAACGCGCCGAGCGCGTAGGCCTTCTCGTTCGTCAGGCCGCCGCCGCCGAAGACGGCGACGGCGTCCGGGCCGTCCTGCTCCCGGACCTGCTCGACGGTCCGGACGACGACGTCGAGCGCGGTGTCCCAGCCGGTGGCGACGAGGCGGTCCGCGTCGGCGCCGGTGCGGCCGAGGTGGCGTCCCCGCACGAGCGGGGCGCGCAGGCGGTCGGGCGCGGCGAGCACGGCCGGGGCCGTCCAGCCCTTCTGGCACAGGCCTCCCCGGTTCGTCGGGAAGTCCCGGCCGGCCACCTCCACGCCGCCGGCGCGCGGCGTGAGGGTGGTCGCGCACTGCAGCGCGCAGTAGGGGCAGTGGGTGTCCACGCCGTGCCCGTCGCGTCCGACCGCCACGGCTCAGGCGCCGATCGTCGCGCCGAGGGACCCCTTGCGCAGGAACAGCGCCCAGGTGACCGCGAGCATGAGGACGAAGACCCCGACGTAGAGCTGCAGCGCGGGCACGATCGAGCCGGTGGAGGCCTTGGCCCAGGCGTAGGCGAGCGGCACGAGGAAGCCCCCGAAGGCCCCGACCGCGGAGGCGATCCCGAGCGCGCCGGCGGCCTCCCGCTTGGCGGCGAGGAGCTGCTCGGGTGTGCCGCCCTCGCTGAGCGCGCGGGCCCGGAAGAGGGCCGGGATCATCCGGTACGTCGAGCCGTTGCCGACGCCGGTCGCGACGAACAGGGCCATGAAGCTGACGAAGAACAGCGGCAGGCTCGCCGACCGGACGCTGAGCAGCGCGCCGAGCCCGCCCGCGGTCATGAGGACGAACGAGCCGGCGGTGACCCGGCCGCCGCCGACGCGGTCGGACAGCCGGCCGCCGAGCGGGCGGGCGAGGGACCCGACGAGCGCTCCGGCGAAGCCCCACGTGAGGGCGATGTCGGGCCGGGCGAAGACGGTCTTGAGCAGGGTCGGGAACGCCGCGGAGTAGCCGATGAAGGAGCCGAAGGTGCCGATGTAGAGGAACGACATGAGCCAGGTCTCCCTGCGCCGCACCGCGGCTGCGGTGGCGCCGACGTCGTTCCTCGCCTCGGCGAGGTTGTCCATGAAGAGCCAGGCGAGGGCGGCCGCCGCGACGGCGAGCGGCACGTAGAACAGGCCCGCCCGGGACAGCGCGACCCCGCCGCCGGCGACGACGACGAGCGGGATGACCTTCTGCACGACCGCGACGCCGATGTTCCCGCCGGCCGCGTTGAGGCCGAGGGCCCAGCCCTTCTCCCGCTCGGGGTAGAAGAACGAGATGTTCGCCATGCTCGAGGCGAAGTTGCCGCCGCCGAGGCCCGCGGTCGCCGCCACGGCGAGCAGGACGCCGTAGGGCAGGTCGGGGTCCGAGACGGCCCAGGCGAGCCCGAGGCAGGGCACGAGGAGCAGCAGCGCGGACACGACGGTCCAGTTGCGGCCGCCGAAGACCGGGACGGCGAAGGTGTACGGAAGGCGGAGCAGAGCGCCGACGCCGCTGGGCACGGCGACGAGCCAGAGCGCCTGGGTCGTCGTCAGGGCCCAGCCGGACGCGGCGGCGGCCCCGGTCACCGGGTCGGCCGTCATCTGGACGACGACGATGCTCCACAGCAGCCACACGGAGAAGCCGATGTGCTCGGCGAGGATGGACCAGACGAGGTTGCGGCGGGCGACGGCCTTGCCGGTCGTCTGCCAGAACTGGGGGTCCTCGACGTCCCAGTGCCGGATCCACCGGCCGGGCGTCGGGGCCGCGGGGGCGGCGGCGGTGCGGGGGGTCGTCGTCGTCATGGGGTGGGCTCCCGGCGTGAGGGGCGGGCGAGGCGGACTGCTGACCCCATGACGGTCGCGGGGGCGTGTTACGCGGCGGGGGCGGGTGCCGTTACCCGGCCGCAACGTTGTCCGCACAGCCGCGACCGGCGCTTGTGAGGCCCGCACGCCGACGGGCCCGGCCCCCCTCGTGCGAGGGGGACCGGGCCCGTGGGTGGGGCGGGACGGCTCAGCCGGTGATGCGCACCTCCTGGCTGTCCCGGCTCTTCGCGGTGCCGTAGAGCAGGAGCAGGCCGCTCTCGCTCGACGGGCCGGCGGAGGCGTCCGTGCGGACCGTCACCGTGCCGCGGCCGCCGGCCGGGACGGTGACCGTGGCCCCGGTGAGGTCGAACCGCGACGAGCCGAGCGTCCACGTCATGCCGTCGACGACGTCGGTCACGGTGCCGCTGAAGTAGTTGTCGTACGCGAGCACCGAGAAGTCGAACGTGTCGCCGGCCTCGAGCCCGAGCGCCGCCGGCGGGACGTAGTACACGATCGTCGAGGAGTCGAAGTCGCCGATCGTGTAGTAGTACGCGTTCTGCTCACCGGTCGCGAGGTCGACGACCACCGCGGCGGTCTGCCCGGTCGTCGCGAAGCCGCCGAGCTCGGAGTTGAACACCGCGAAGTCCGCGGTGCCGTCCCGGTCGGTGTCGACGTCGACCTCGTAGCCGGCCGGGTAAGCCGGCACCGTCTGCCGGTCGTAGCCGGCGAGCGCGAAGGCGAGGACGTCCGCGTCCGGGTCGCCCGTGAGGAAGTCGGCGACGCCGACGCTCGCGAGGTCGACCTGGGCCTGGTTCGAGCCCGCGGAGCCGGGCTCGCCCGGCCGCGGCGCCGGCTGCTGCGGGCTGCTGCCCGTCAGGCCGTAGACGTCGACCGGGCCGTCCGCCACCTTCGAGGCGTTGCGCAGCCGCACCGTGGTCCTCGGGCCGTTCGTCGTCGCCGACGCGGAGACGTCGGCCGAGCGCTGCGGCAGGACCTGCCAGCCCAGGTGCAGCTGCTCGTCGCCCCACGTCGCGGTGACGTAGCCGTCGAGCTCGGGACCGTTGAGCGCGGTCCCGTCACCGGTGGACCCGGCGGTGTTCGTGAACGGCCACCGCGGCAGCTTCGCCGGGTCGATCGTGATCCTCAGGTCGACGGTCCGGGACGTGCCGGCCGGCACGGTGACGCTGCGCGGCAGCTTGACCGTCAGCGCGCCGAGGGCGGCGTCCGCGGGGTCCCGGAACGTCGTGCCGAGGGCGTACGTCCGCGCCGCGGTGCTGTAGTTGCGCACGACGACCTGCTGCTCGAACGACGTCCTGCGCGTCAGGTGCGGCAGGCCGAGGCCGATGTTGCCGTTGCCGGTCTGGGCGTTGACGAGGATGCCGCGCGGCCGGGCGGACGCGTCCGCCCGGACCTCGCCGGCGCCGACCCGGCTGATCGGGCTCGGGTAGCGGTTCGCGTCGCCGTCGAGCGTCGCGTTCTGCGTGCTCGCCCCGTTGAGCAGGCGGGACTTGACCATCGTCGGGGTCGAGCGCGGGTAGGCCTGCAGGAGCAGGGCCGCGACGCCGGTGACCGTCGGGGCCGCGCCCGACGTGCCGCCGAAGTTCGTCTCCTCGTCCCCGGTGCCGACCTCGGCGGACAGCCAGGCGCCGGGGGCGCCGATGTCGGGCTTGGTCAGCTCGTCGGCCAGGCGCGGGCCGCGGCTCGACGTGCCGACCATCGTGTTGGCGAGCGAGATCGCGTCCGCCGGGTCGATCGTCACGGTGACGGTGCCGTCGGCGGCCGCCGCGGCGAGCTGCTGGCCGCGCTCCTGCGACATCGTCAGCGTCGGCACGGTGACGACGCCGTCGCCGAAGCTGAACGACGGCGGGTCGCCCGGCACGTTGTTGTAGATGAGCGCCGCGGAGGCGCCGGCGGCCGAGGCGTTGGACGCCTTGAGCGAGGCGTTGCACGCCCCGCGCTGGATGAGCGCGACGGCGCCGGCGGGGAAGCCGGCGAAGTCGGCCGCCGTGCAGCCGAGGCCGTCGGCGTCCGACGGGGTCGCGAGGTCACCGGTGACCGGGGCGGTCAGCGCGGGGCTCCACTCCTGGAAGACGGTGTAGCGCACGGTGTTGTCCGGCAGGCCCGGGATGGCCGGGGAGTCGACGCGCACCGGGTAGCTCACGTCGTCCGGCAGCGCCGTCTGCGCCACCGAGACCGCCCGGGCCGCCGTCGACGGGGAGCCGACGATGAAGGGCCGGTCGGCCGAGTTGCCGGCGGAGACGACGGCGAGGACGCCGGCGCGGACGGCACCGTCGATCGCGACCGTGGCGTCGTCCTGCGGGCCGCCGTAGGAGCTGCCGAGGGACAGGTTCATGATGTCGACCGCGTCGGAGATGTCGCCGTCCCCGTTCGGGTCGAGCGACCAGTCGATGCCCTGGATGATCGCGACGCCGCTGCACGACGTCGCGACGGCCGAGCAGACCTTGACGGCGTAGAGGTCGGCGCCGGGGGCCAGGCCCACGTGGCTGCCGTCGGCGCTGCGGCCGGTCGCGATGTCCGCGACGTGGGTGCCGTGCCCCTCGAGGTCGATCGGGTTGGGGTCGGGACGCTCGGCGACCGGGTTGTTCGCCGTGCCCGGCCACGACTCGCCGACGAAGTCGTACCCGCCCTTGACCTTGGGCGCGGAGGGTCCGAAGAGCTTGGCGCAGGCGCCGGCCGCCGCGCGGCGGAAGGCCTGCGGGTTCGTCGGGCTGTCGTAGCAGTTCTCCCAGGCCGCCGTGGTGCCCGGGCCGCCGAGGTTGGCGTGCGTGTAGTCGATGCCGGAGTCCAGGACGGCGATCGAGACGCCGGAGCCGTCGATCCCGCGGCGGTGCAGCGCACGGGCGCCGAGGTAGTCGACCGCCTGGGCGAGGCTGCCGGAGGCGGCCGGGCCGCTCGTCGTCTCGTACCGGCCGACGGGCTTGACCGACAGCACCCCCGGGAGCTTCGCGAGGTCGGCCAGGCGCGAGGCCGGCACCGTCATCGTCAGGAGGTTGGCCGCCCGGACCGCGCGGCCCGTGACCTTGGCGCCGAGCGCGCCGGCCCGCTTCGCGAGCGCGTCCTGCTGGCTGCGCACGGCGGCGACGCGGGCCTTCTGCGTCGCGGCGGGCGGCAGCGTGCGGCTGGCGACCGCACCGTCCTCGACGACCTCGGCGACGGGCGCCTCGGACAGCCGGACGGAGACGGACACGGTTCCGGAGGACCCGCGCAGGGCGGGGGCCAGGCCGGTCGCGGGGGCGGCGGACCTCAACGAGGCCGGCACCTTCACGGCGTCGTGGCGGGCGCTCGCGGTCGTCGCGGCCGAGGCCGCCGGACCGGTGAGCAGGGCCACCGCGGGCAGCAGTGCTGCCGAGGCGACCAGGGCCGTCAGACGACGGCGGGGAGCGGACATACGGAAAACTCCTCCCGAGGGACATACACGCAGGTGCCGGACACGTTCGCAGGGGGCCGATCCCGCCGCAAGACGTTCGGCACTTTCGGGTCGTGCCGATCCGGGTCGCGCGACCCCCGACGGCCCGTCGAGGCCTCGTCGACAGCGTTGGGTCCCCACCCCGTCACCGACCGTCGAGCACCCGGCGGGGACGGCTCGTGCGACCGGGTGGCGATGCGCCGCAAGGCCGCCCGCGTGCGGGGCGGTGGCGCTAGCCTGCCCCGGTGGCGATGTGGGCTGACGCGACGGCCGCCGCGCTCGCGCTCGGGACGGGCGTCTCGTGGCTCGTCGCGGCGCGCCGCAGCCGCCCCTTCGCGGCCCGGCACAGCGCAGCCGTCGCCCTCTGGGGACTGCTCGTCACGGGCGTGCACCTCCTGCGCGCCGTCGACGGGGCGGTCGACGAGGGCTGGCTCACGGCGCTGTTCCTCGGCTCCGCGGTCGTCGGCGGGGTCGGCGTCGCAGGGATGGTCCGCGACGTCCGGGTGCGCGGCTCGCTCGCGGCGCCGACCGCGGAGGCCGTCCTGCTCGGCAGCTCCGGCGTCGCCGTCGTCTGGTCGCTCGCCGGGCCGCGGAGCCTGTCGGGCTCCGGGCTCGTCGTGCTGGCCTCCGTCGTCGTCGGGGCGTCGATCGTCGCCTACGTCGTGCGGATGCCGGTGTCCAGCCGCGACCTCGTGCTCGACGGGAGCGTCCTGCGCACCGCCTGGGTCGGCGGGGCGGGCGTGCTCGTCATCGTCGTCGGCACGGCGCTACTCGTCCTGCCGTCCCCCGCGCAGGTCGTCTCCCCGCTCGTCACGGCGCTCGGCTACCTCTGCGTCGCCGTCGCGCCGTGGGTGGGGGCGGCGCCGTACGGGGAGGTGAGCCGGCGGGGCGGCCGGCTGAGCTCGCTGCCCGCCGGGCTCGTCGTCCTCGCCCTGCTCGCGCTCGGGCTGCGCGTCGCGGCGGTCGGGTTCGGGCCGGCCGAGCGGCTGCTCGCCCTCGTCGTCGTCGCGAGCCTCGTCGGCGCGCTCGTCCTCGCGCTGCGCGACAACCACGCGCTGCTGGAGGACCTCGGGGCGTCCCGGCAGCGCCTCGCCGCGCTCGTCGAGAACACGAGCGACGTCATCGTCCGGCTGGACGCCGACGGCACGGTGATGTCCGCGAACGCCGCGACGTCCCGGCTGCTCAACCGGTCCCCGGCCGCAGTCGTCGGGCTGCCCGTCTGGGACCTCGCGGCGCTGCGCGACCGCGAGCGGCTGCGCGACGACGTCCTCGCGGTGTGCCGCGGCTGGACGGCCGACGCCCAGGCGGAGCTCGACCTCTCGCCCCCCGCGACCGGCACCGCGGAGCTGCGCCTGTCGGCGCTGCCGGACGGTGCCGTGGGCAACCTGCACGACGTCACCGACGCCGTCCGCCTGCGCGGGCGGCTCGAGCGGATGGCGCGCTTCGACCAGATGACCGGGCTGGCGAACCGGTCCCACCTCGTCGACGTCGTCGGGGGGTGGCTCACCGCCTACGAGGCCGACCCGGTCGGCGCCGGCCCGGTGGCCGTCCTCTACTGCGACCTCGACGGCTTCAAGGCGGTCAACGACCGGTTCGGGCACACGGCCGGGGACATGGTGCTCACCGAGGTCGCCCGGCGGCTGCGGGTCGCCCTCGCGGCGGTGCAGTCCTGCGAGCTCCTCGCAGGGCGCATCGGCGGGGACGAGTTCGTCGTCGCGGCCCGGCTGCCGGCCGGCTCGACCGGCGGCGGGGAGGCCGCGCACGCCGAGCGGCTCGTCGACCGGCTCGCCGACCTCGTCGTCGGTGCCGTGCGCCAGCCCGTCGACGTGGGCGACCGGACGGTCTCGCTCGGGATGAGCGTCGGGGTCGCCGGGTGCGGCCAGCCACCGCCGTGCGGCGCGGGGCTCGACGGCGCCGCCGAGCTGTTCCACCGCGCCGACCTGGCGATGTACGCGGCCAAGCAGACCGGGCGCAACCGGGTGCGGCGCTGGGCGCCGGACCTGGACTCGGCGGCGCAGCGCCGGGTCGACATCGAGATCGGGCTGCGCCGCGCGCTGGACACCCGCGGCCTCGAGCTCGCCTACCAGCCCGTCGTCCGGCTCGCGGACGGGGTCGTGACGACGATGGAGGCGCTCGTCCGGGTGCCGGCGTCGGACCGCTCGCCCGGCGGGCTCGGCGGCATCGACGACGTCGTCAGCCCGGCCGAGCTCGTCGCCGTCGCCGAGGACATCGGCGCCATCACCGAGATGGGCGCCTGGGTCCTCACGCAGGCGACCCGGCAGGCGGCCCACTGGCGCCGGCTCGGCCACGACATCCGCATCGCGGTGAACATGTCCGTCCGCCAGCTCGCCGCGGAGAACTTCGCGCAGACCGTCGCCCGTGCGCTCGAGGAGGCGGGGCTGCCGCCGGAGCGGCTCATCCTCGAGATCACCGAGAACCAGCTCGTCGGGCAGACCGGCCCGGCGCAGGACACCCTCGCGAGCCTGCAGCGGCTCGGCGTCGTCCTGGCCATCGACGACTTCGGCACCGGCTACTCCTCGCTGGCCTACCTGCGCCGGCTGCCCGTGCAGATCCTCAAGATCGACAAGATGCTCCTCGACGGGATCGCGTCGGACCCCAAGGCGGTGACGCTCGTCCGGGCCGTCGTCAGCATGGCCCGCTCCCTCGGCCTGCTCGTCGTCGCCGAGGGCATCGAGGACCTGCGGACGGCGCGGCGGGTCCGCGACCTCGGTGCCTGGGCCGGGCAGGGGTACGCGCTGTCCCGGGCGGTCGGGGCGCAGGAGATGACGGCGATCCTCGACGGCCCTCCGCCCGACCTCGATGCGGACCGGGCGGCGCCCGCCCCGGCCACCGCGCCCGCCGCGCCCGCCGGCGTCGCCCCCCACCGTCTCGACCTCACGCCCCGGCCCGAGCCGACCGGCGTCGGGTCCGTCTCAGGCCCTGAGACGGTCCCGCCCACGGATTGACACGCCCGCGGCGGAGCGGGATGGTCGGGACCATGCGCCGCCTCCTCGTACTCGGACGGCGCGCCGGCTGAGGTCCAGCACGACCCCGCCAGCGCGCGACCCCTCGCCTGCCCGCCATCCGGGCCGAGGGGTTTTTTCGTCCCGGAGGGCCGCACGGCGGCCGGCGCGCAGCAGGGGCCGCCGGCCGGAGAACCGATCGACAGGAAGGCCGGTCATGTCAGGCCAGCGCACCAGCCCGGAGAACCCCCGACCCACCGCCGCCCAGGGCGAGCAGATGACCGGGGCGCAGTCGCTCGTCCGCTCGCTCGAGTCGGTCGGCGTCGACGTCGTCTTCGGCATCCCGGGCGGGGCGATCCTCCCGCTGTACGACCCGCTCATGGACTCCCCGTCGGTGCGGCACATCCTCGTGCGCCACGAGCAGGGCGGCGGCCACGCGGCGGAGGGCTACGCGCACGCCACGGGCCGGGTCGGCGTCTGCATGGCGACCTCCGGGCCGGGCGCGACGAACCTCGTCACCCCGATCGCGGACGCCTACATGGACTCGGTGCCGATGGTCGCGATCACCGGGCAGGTGCCGTCGTCCGCGATCGGGACGGACGCCTTCCAGGAGGCCGACATCTCCGGCATCACGATGCCGATCACCAAGCACAACTACCTCGTCACCGACCCCGCCGACATCCCGCGGACCGTGGCGGAGGCCTTCCACATCGCCGGGACCGGGCGCCCCGGCCCCGTCCTCGTCGACGTCTCCAAGGACGCGCTCCAGGCGATGACGCGCTTCGTCTGGCCGGACCGGATCGACCTGCCGGGCTACCGACCGGTCTCGCGCCCGCACGGCAAGCAGGTCCGCGAGGCGGCCCGGCTGCTCGCCGAGGCGCGCCGGCCCGTCCTCTACGTCGGCGGCGGCGTCATCAAGGCCCGGGCGAGCGCGGAGCTGCGCAAGCTCGTCGACCTCAGCGGCGCCCCCGCCGTGACGACGCTCATGGCCCGCGGCGCCCTGCCCGACAGCCACCCCGCCAACCTCGGCATGCCGGGCATGCACGGCACGGTCGCCGCCGTCACCGCCCTGCAGAAGGCCGACCTCATCGTCAGCCTCGGGGCCCGCTTCGACGACCGCGTCACCGGCAAGCTGTCGACCTTCGCGCCGCACGCGACGATCGTCCACGCCGACATCGACCCCGCCGAGATCTCGAAGACCCGGGTCGCCGACGTCCCGATCGTCGGCGACGCCAAGGAGGTCATCGCCGAGCTCGTCGCGGCCCTCCAGGGCGAGCACGCGGCGGGCCGGCAGGCCGACCTCGCCGAGTGGTGGACGTCGATCGACTCGTGGCGCACGACGTACCCGCTCGGGTACACCGAGGCTCCCGGCGGGCAGGTCTCGCCGCAGGCGGTCATCCAGCAGCTCGGTCGGATCGCCGGCCCCGAGGCGCTCTACGTCAGCGGCGTCGGCCAGCACCAGATGTGGGCCGCGCAGTTCGTCCAGTACGAGAACCCGAACACGTGGATCAACTCCGGCGGCCTCGGGACGATGGGCTTCGCCGTCCCCGCCGCGATGGGCGCCAAGGTCGGCATGCCGGACCGCACGGTGTGGGCGATCGACGGCGACGGCTGCTTCCAGATGACGAACCAGGAGCTCGCGACCTGCGTCATCGAGGGCATCCCGATCAAGGTGGCGCTCATCAACAACTCGAGCCTCGGCATGGTCCGGCAGTGGCAGACGCTCTTCTACAACGAGCGCTACTCCAACACCGACCTGCACACGTCCGTCGGCCGCCGGGTGCCCGACTTCGTCAAGCTCGCCGACGCGTACGGCGCGGTCGGGCTGCGCTGCGAGAAGCCGGGCGACGTCGACGCGACGACCGAGAAGGCGATGAGCATCGACGACGTCCCCGTCGTCGTCGACTTCGTCGTCCACCGCGACGCGATGGTGTGGCCGATGGTGCCCGCGGGCGTGAGCAACGACGAGATCCAGGTCGCGCGGGACGCCAGCCCGCAGTGGGACCGCGAGGACTGAGGAGCCCTTCGATGAGCAAGCACACCCTGTCCGTCCTCGTCGAGAACCGCCCCGGCGTGCTCACGCGCGTGGCCGGCCTCTTCGCCCGGCGCGGCTTCAACATCCACTCCCTCGCGGTCGGCCCGACCGAGCACCCGGACGTGTCCCGGATGACGGTCGTCGTCGACGTCGAGGACCTGCCGCTGGAGCAGGTGACCAAGCAGCTCAACAAGCTCATCAGCGTCATCAAGATCGTCGAGCTGGAGAACAACGCGTCGGTCCAGCGCGAGCTGCTCCTCGTCAAGGTGCGCGCCGACATGCAGACCCGCTCGCACGTCCTCGAGGCCGTGCAGCTGTTCCGCGCCAAGGTGGTCGACGTCGCCCCCGACGCGCTGACCATCGAGGTGACCGGCAACCCGGACAAGCTCGAGGCGTTCCTGCGGGTGCTCGAGCCGTTCGGGATCCGCGAGCTCGTGCAGTCCGGCCTCGTCGCGATCGGCCGGGGCAGCCGCTCCATCGCCGACCGCGCCCTGCGCTCGGCCTGACCCCACCGCCCGATAGCCTCCCGCGAGGCCGTCCCACCCGACCTGAGCACGACCCCGTTCCGAAGGAGAACCCCCACCGTGGCCGAGATGTACTACGACGACGCCGCCGACCTGTCGATCATCCAGGGCCGCAAGGTCGCCGTCCTGGGCTACGGGAGCCAGGGCCACGCCCACTCCCTGAGCCTGCGCGACTCCGGCGTCGACGTCCGCGTCGGCCTGCCCGAGGGCAGCAGGAGCCGCGCCAAGGCCGAGGCCGAGGGGCTGCGGGTCGTCACGCCCGCCGAGGCGTGCGCCGAGGCCGACGTCATCATGATCCTCACGCCGGACCACGTGCAGCGCCACCTCTACGCCGAGGCCGTCAAGCCCAACCTCGAGGACGGCGACGCGCTCTTCTTCGGCCACGGCTTCAACATCCGCTTCGGGTACATCGAGGCCCCCGAGGGCGTCGACGTCTGCATGGTCGCGCCGAAGGGCCCCGGCCACCTCGTGCGCCGCGAGTTCGTCGACGGCCGCGGCGTCCCCGTGCTCGTCGCCGTCGAGAAGGACGCGACGGGCGACGCCTGGCCGCTCACCCTGTCCTACGCCAGGGCGATCGGCGGCCTGCGCGCCGGCGGCATCCGGACGACGTTCACCGAGGAGTGCGAGACCGACCTCTTCGGCGAGCAGGCGGTCCTGTGCGGCGGCGCGAGCCAGCTCGTCCAGTACGGCTTCGAGACCCTCGTCGAGGCCGGCTACCAGCCCGAGGTCGCCTACTTCGAGTGCCTCCACGAGCTCAAGCTCATCGTCGACCTCATGTACGAGGGCGGCATCGCCAAGCAGCGCTGGAGCGTCTCGGACACCGCCGAGTACGGCGACTACGTCTCCGGCCCGCGCGTCATCGACCCGCGCGTCAAGGAGAACATGCAGGCCGTCCTCGCCGACATCAAGAACGGCGCGTTCGCCAAGCGCTTCATCGACGACCAGGACGCCGGCGCGCCGGAGTTCAAGGAGCTGCGCGCCAAGGGCGAGCAGCACCCGATCGAGGCGACCGGCCGCGAGCTGCGCAAGCTCATGAGCTGGGTAAAGAGCAGCGACTCGGACTACGTCGAGGGCACCGCCGCCCGCTGACGCCCGCGCCTCGCCCGAGAGGCCCACGGACCGCCCCACCAGGGCATCGCACCCCCGCGCCGCACCACCGGCGCGGGGGTGTCCTGCGTCCGTCCGCGCCTCGGGTGGCACGTCCCAGCATCCGGACGCTCGTGAAGGCGTTCACAAGCGGCCCTAGACTCGGCGGCGGGCCGCATCCCACATCCACCGGAGGACCGTCGTGACCAAGCCCGTCGTGCTCATCGCCGAGGAGCTCTCGCCCGCCACCGTCGAGGCCCTCGGGCCGGACTTCGAGATCCGCTCCTGCGACGGTGCGAACCGCGCGGAGCTGCTCCCGGCCGTCGCCGACGTCGACGCCATCCTCATCCGGTCCGCCACGCAGGTGGACGCCGAGGTGCTCGACGCCGCGAAGAGGCTGCGCATCGTCGCCCGCGCCGGCGTCGGCCTCGACAACGTCGACGTCAAGAGCGCGACGCAGCACGGCGTCATGGTCGTCAACGCGCCGACGTCGAACATCACCTCGGCGGCCGAGCTCGCGGTCGGCCTCCTCCTCGCGAGCGCCCGCAACATCCCGCAGGCCGGCTTCGCGCTCAAGCAGGGCCAGTGGAAGCGCTCGAAGTACTCCGGCGTCGAGCTGTTCGAGAAGACCGTCGGCGTCGTGGGCCTCGGCCGGATCGGCCAGCTCGTCGCGCAGCGCCTGTCCGGCTTCGGCATGCAGGTCGTCGCGTACGACCCGTACGTCTCCACGGCGCGCGCCGCGCAGATGGGCGTCAAGCTCCTCTCCCTCGACGAGCTGCTCGCCGCGTCGGACTTCATCACCGTGCACCTGCCGAAGACGCCGGAGACGGTCGGCCTCATCGGCGCCGAGGCGCTGAAGAAGGTCAAGCCGACCGTCCGGATCATCAACGCCGCGCGCGGCGGCATCGTCGACGAGGCGGCCCTGCTCGAGGCGCTCCAGGACGGCCGGGTCGCCGGCGCCGGCCTCGACGTCTACGCCAAGGAGCCGTGCACGGACTCCCCGCTCTTCGCGCTCGACACCGTCGTCGCGACGCCGCACCTCGGCGCGTCGACCGACGAGGCGCAGGAGAAGGCCGGCATCGCCGTCGCGAAGTCGGTCCGCCTGGCCCTGTCGGGCGAGCTCGTGCCCGACGCCGTCAACGCGCCCTCCGGCGTCGTCGCCGAGGACGTCCGCCCCGGCATCCCGCTCGTCGAGAAGCTCGGCCGGGTCTTCACCGCTCTCGCGCAGGGCGTCCCGAGCCAGCTCGACGTCGAGGTCCGCGGCGAGATCACGGCGAACGACGTCTCGGTCCTCCAGGTCGCGGCGCTCAAGGGTCTGTTCCAGGACGTCGTCGCCGAGCAGGTCACCTACGTCAACGCGCCCGTCCTCGCCCAGGAGCGCGGCATCGAGGTGCGGCTGCTCACCGACGCCGACAGCCCCGAGTACCGCAACGTCATCACGCTCAAGGGCACCCTCGCCGACGGCACGCCGCTCGCGGTGTCCGGCACCCTGACCGGCCCGAAGCAGGTCGAGAAGATCGTCGGCGTCGACGGCCTCGACCTCGAGGTGCCGCTCGCCGACTACCTGCTCGTCATGAAGTACACCGACCGCCCCGGCATCATCGGCGCCCTCGGCGGCATCCTCGGCAACGCCGGCGTGAACATCGCCGCGATGCAGGTCGCCCGCGCGACCAAGGGCGGCGACACCGCCTCGATCCTCACCCTCGACTCGGCCGCGCCGGCCGAGGTGCTCGACGCCGTGCGCGCCGAGGTGCAGGCGAAGTCGGTCGTCCTCGTCGACCTGTCGGAGTGACGACGCGCCTGCCGCAGTAGCCGATCCGTCATGAGCGCCCCGCGCGTCGTCGTGGCCGCCCCGAGCCGGGCGGCCGCGGACGCCGGGGCGCGCGTGGCGTCCGAGGGCGGGGGAGCGGCCGACGCCGCGGTCGCCGCGATGCTCGTCTCGCTCGTCACCGAGCCGGGCATCGTCTCCCTCGCCGGCGGCGCGTTCTGCACCGTCGCCCCCGCGGACGGCTCGCCCGCGCTCACCGTCGACGGCTACGTCGAGATGCCCGGCCGCGGCCTGCCGCCGGAGGGCTTCGGGCACGGGCTGCGACACCTCGTCACCGAGTACGGCGGCCACACCGAGATGACCGTCGGGCACGGCTCGGTCGCGACGCCCGGCGTGCTCCCGGCGCTCGAGGAGACGCACCGGCGCTGGGGCCGGCTGCCGTGGCGGGTCGTCGTCGAGCCGGCCAGGGCCGTTGCGCGAGAAGGGTTCCCGCTCGGGACCGCCTCGGCGTACTACCTCGGGTACGTCCGCGACAGCCTCTTCGGCGTCGACCCCGCCACCCGGGCGGCGATCCACCGCCCCGACGGCGCCCCGGTGCTCGAGGGCGAGCGGATGACGATCCCCGACCTGGCGGACTTCCTCGACCGGGTCGCCGCCGAGGGGTCGGCGGCGCTCTACCGCGGCGACGTCGCCCGGGCCCTCGCCGACGACATGGCCGAGCACGGGGGAGTGCTCACCCTCGCCGACCTCGAGGCGTACGTGCCCGTCGTGCGGCCGGCGACCGCGGTCGAGGTCGGCGACTGGACCTTCGCGACGAACCCGCCGCCGGCCATCGGCGGCCCGGTGCTCGCCGCGCTGCTCCACCTGCTCCACGGCCGGCCGCGCGGACGGTGGACGGGGGACGACGTCGTCGCCCTCGTCGAGGCGCTGCGCGCCGTCCTCGCCTACCGTGCGACGCACCTCGACCTCGCCGCCGACCGGACCGACGCCGCCCAGGCCCTCCTCGACGGCGTCGCGGCCGGCGGGCAGGCGTGGCTCGGCGTCGCGCCCTCGACCGCCCACGTGTCCGTCGTCGACACCGACGGCACCGCCTGCGCCGTCACGGCCTCCTCCGGCTACGGATCGGGGATCACGGTGCCCGGCACCGGGGTCTGGCTGAACAACTGCCTCGGCGAGCACGAGCTCAACCCCGGCGGCGTCCACTCGCTCCCGCCCGGCACGCGCCTGGCGTCGAACATGGCACCAACCGTCGGGCGCGACCGGCACGGCCGGGTGCTCGCCGTCGGCTCGCCCGGAGCGGACCGGATCACCTCCGCGCTCGCCCAGGTCGTCGCCTCCTTCACCGGCGGGTACGACCTGCAGGAGGCCGTCGACCGGCCGCGGCTGCACGTGCGGCGCTTCGCCGACGGCACCGAGCTCCTCGACCACGAGGAGGACCTCGACCTGTCCGGCGTCGCCCTCCCGGCCGACCTGCCGCGACGCGCGCACCACAGCCGCTCGATGTACTTCGGCGGGGTCGCGGCGGCGCTGTCCGCGCCCGGTGGCCACCTCGAGGCGGCGGCCGACCCCCGGCGCTCGGGCGCGGTCACACTCGGCTGAGCCCGATCCTTCTCGCATCGCGAGACGGGGATCCCGTCACGCGAGACGCGTCACTACCCTGGTCGCATGACGCAGACGGTCCGGCTCGCAGTCCTCGCCGGCGACGGCATCGGTCCCGAGGTCGTCGCCGAGGGCCTCAAGGTCCTGCGCGCCGCCACCGACGGCCAGGTCGCCCTCGAGACGACCGAGTACGACCTCGGCGCCGCGCGCTGGCACCGCACGGGGGAGACGCTGCCCGACAGCGTGCTCGCCGAGATCCGCGAGCACGACGCGATCCTCCTCGGCGCCATCGGCGACCCGACCGTCCCGAGCGGGGTGCTCGAGCGCAACCTCCTGCTGCGCCTGCGGTTCGAGCTCGACCACTACGTCAACCTCCGCCCGGCGAAGGTCTACCCCGGCGTCGTCACCCCGCTCGCCGCGCCCGGCGACGTCGACTTCGTCGTCGTCCGCGAGGGCACCGAGGGGCCCTACACCGGCAACGGCGGCGCCCTGCGCGTCGGCACGCCCCACGAGGTCGCCACCGAGGTCAGCGTCAACACCTCGTTCGGCGTCGAGCGCGTCGTCCGCGACGCCTTCGCCCGCGCCGCGGCCCGCCCGCGCAAGCACCTCACGCTCGTCCACAAGCACATCGTGCTGACAGTCGCCGGGCACCTGTGGCGGCGCACGGTCGAGCGGGTCGCGCCGGAGTTCCCGGACGTGACGACGGACTACCTGCACGTCGACGCGACGACGATCTTCATGGTGACGAACCCGAGCCGGTTCGACGTCGTCGTCACCGACAACCTCTTCGGCGACATCGTCACCGACCTCGCCGCGGCGATCGCCGGCGGCATCGGGCTGGCCGCCTCGGGCAACATCAACCCCGAGCGCACCGCGCCGAGCATGTTCGAGCCGGTCCACGGCTCGGC
>JBQGCR010000265.1:0-9761 GCA_052038585.1 Kineosporiaceae bacterium | reverse complement strand
TCCAGTCGCTCGCGAGCATGCGCTGGCTCGACCCGGCCCCTGTGCACGTGGCCTACTTCGGCGACCCCGACGCCGCCGGTCTGCGGATCGCCGCCACCCTGGCCGGGGTCGGCGGCCGGGACGGCCTGCCGCGGGTCGTCCCGGCGGCCCCGCTCTACGCCCGGCTGCTCGACGTCGGCCGGCCCGTCCCCGACCGCAGCGGCGTTCTCGCGCCCGCCGACGCCGACCGGGTCGCCGCCTGGCTCGGCCCGGCGCTCTGGGCCCGCGTCGAACCCCTCGTCGCCGCCGGCCGGCGGCTCGCCCCGGAGCAGATCGGCCTCGAACGCCTCCTCGCCGAGCCGGACCTGCTTAAGCTGCCGGCGTGACCACCGGGGGCCCGAAGGAGGGCCGGCCGCTGCCGGTCGGCGTCTACGACGAGGTGCTCACCGCTGCGCTCGTGGAGCGGCTCGCCGGGCTCGACGACGCCGGGCTGTCCGCCGACGTCGTCCCGATCGAGGACGAGGAGGTGCCCGCCCGGCTGGCCCGGCACCTGGCGCGCGTCGTGCGCCGCAGCCTCGCGGGGACCGCGGACGCGCAGGCCCGCACGCGCGTCGTCGAGGAGCTCGTCACGCTCCTGCGGACGGACGACGACGGCGTCCCGCACCCACCGCGCGTCCTGCGTGCGGTCCAGCCGGCCGTCGAAGGCCCGGGCCGGCTGCGCGTCGTCCCGCCCCTGCTCGGCGTCGGCCAGTCCGACCTGCTCGTCAACGGCCGCGGCGAGCCGAGCCTGCTGCACAGCCTCGCCGGGGAGATCGCCTCCGCCGACCGGATCGACGTCGTCGTCGCCTTCATCCGGTTCTCCGGTCTGCGGCCGCTGCTCGACGCCCTGACCGCCGCGGTGCAGCGCGGTGCCCGTGTGCGGGTGCTGACGACGACGTACCTCGGCAGCACCGAGTCCCAGGCGGTCGACGCGCTCGTCCGGCTCGGCGCGCAGGTGCGGGTCAGCTACGACACCTCGAGCACCCGCCTGCACGCCAAGGCGTGGATCTTCGAGCGGGACACCGGCTTCCACACCGCCTACATCGGGTCGAGCAACCTCTCGCGCGCCGCGACCACCGCGGGCCAGGAGTGGAACGTGCGGCTCGCCGCGGCCCAGACTCCCGACCTCGTCGAGAAGCTTCGCGCCGCCTTCGCCGGCTACTGGGACGACCCGGTGCTCGGCTTCGAGGCCTACGACCCGCAGCGCGACTCGGCGGCCGAGGCCCGCCTGCGCCTCGCCCTTGCCGAGGCCTCGGGTGGTCGCGGCGACGACACGGAGACGCTGTCGCCGTTCGCGATCCAGCCGCGGACCCACCAGCGGGCCATCCTCGAGGACCTCGACCGGGAGCGCGAGGTGTACGGCCGGTACCGCAACCTCGTCGTCGCAGCGACCGGCACCGGCAAGACCGCTGTCGCGGCGTTCGACTACGCGCGCAGCGTGTCCGGTCCCCAGGAGCAGTGGCCGAGCCTGCTCTTCGTCGCCCACCGCGCCGAGATCCTCCAGCAGTCGCGGCGCATGTTCCGGCACGTCCTGCGGTCCGGCTCCTTCGGCGAGGTGCTCACCGGTGACGCCAAGCCCGAGCGGTGGCGTCACGTCTTCGCCAGCGTCCAGTCGCTGACGCCGGAACGGCTCGCGGCCATCGCGCCCGAGGCCTTCGACGTCGTCGTCGTCGACGAGTTCCACCACGCGGCAGCACCGTCGTACCGCGCCCTGCTCGACCACGTGCGGCCCCGCGTCCTCCTCGGGCTCACGGCGACCCCGGAACGAATGGACGGCGTCGACGTCACCCACTGGTTCGACGGCCACATCGCCAGCGAGCTCCGCCTGTGGGACGCCCTGGAGCAGCGGCTGCTCAGCCCGTTCCACTACTACGGCGTCGGCCACGACAGCCTCGACTTCCGGAAGGTCGCCTGGTCCGGGGGGCGCTACAGCACCACCGGGCTCGAGCAGGTGCTGACCGGCGACGACGTCGTCATGGGCTGGGTGATCCGTCAACTGCAGGACAAGGTGGCCGACCCGCGGCGCATGCGGGCGCTGGCCTTCGCCAGCAGCGTCCGGCACGCCGAGTTCGTCGCGGAGCGGCTGCGGCGCAGCGGGATCGCTGCCGTCGCCCTCGACGGGTCGACGCCTCGGGTCGAACGGGACCGGGCCCTGGCGGACCTGCGCTCGGGCGCGGTGCAGTGCGTCGTCACCGTCGACCTGTTCACCGAGGGCGTCGACGTGCCGGCCGTCGACACGCTGCTCCTGCTGCGACCGACCGAGTCCGTCACGGTCTTCCTCCAGCAGCTCGGCCGCGGCCTGCGCCTCGACGAGGGCAAGGACGTGCTCACCGTCCTCGACTTCATCGGGTTCCAGGACAAGCGGTTCCGCTTCGACCTGCGCTTCCGGGCACTGACCGGGGTGAGCCGGCGAGACCTCTCCTCGGCGGTGCGGGAGGGCTTCCCCTACCTGCCGTCCGGCAGCTTCATCACGCTCGACGCCGTCGCGCAGGAGGCCGTGCTCGAGAACGTCCGTGCGCACGTGCCCGGGAGCACGAAGGCGCTCGTCGCCGACGTCCGGACCCACGCCGCCGGTCGCACCGTATACCGGCTCGCCGAGTACCTCTCCGACGCCGTCGTCGAACCCGCCGACGTCTACGGACGGACGACGTGGACCGCCGTCTCGCGGACGGCGGGGCTCACGGTGCCGGCCGCACCCGAGGGCCGCGCGGACGAGGAGGCCGCGCTGCTGCGCCGGGTCGCCGCGCTCGCCCACGTCGACGACCTGCCGCGCCTGGACGCCTACGCGCGCCTGCTGCACGGCGCCGGTAGGCCGGGGGAGGACGACGTCCTCGCCACCATGCTGCTCTTCACCCTCTGGCCTGACCTCAAGGTCGCCTCCCCGTACGACGGCCTCGCCCGGCTCGCGGACTTCCCCGCCGTCGTCGCCGAGCTCGAGCAGGTCTGGGAGGTCGCACGGGAGCGGATCCCGCACGCGACGCACCGCCTCACGACGCCGGCGCTGAGTCACCTGCCGCTGCGGGTCCATGCCCGCTACAGCCGCGAGGAGATGCTCGCCGGCATCGGCTGGGCGGTGTGCGGGCCGACACCCAGGGTGCCGAAGGGCCACGCCGCAGGGACCCGCCGGGTGGGGGACCTCGACGTCTTCGACATCACCTGGCGCAAGACGGAGAAGGCCTACTCGCCGACGACGATGTACGCCGACCACGCCGTCTCCCCGCACGACGTCCACTGGGAGTCCCCGAACGGTCTCACGCCCGAGCACGAGACGGCGCGCCGCTACGTCGAGCACGCCGAGCGGGGCCGGCACGTGCTCCTCTTCGCCCGGGAGGCCAAGAAGGGCCCGCTCGGGACGCAGCCGCTCATGTTCCTGGGCCCCGCCACCTACGTCTCGCACGAGGGCTCGAGGCCGGTCGCGTTCCGCTGGCGGCTCGACCGGCCGATGCCGACGGAGTTCTACGAGACGGCACGGGTGGTCGCGAGCTGAGGCGTCCCCGCTTGTCGGTGGGGCCGCCTACGGTGGTCACAGGTGGGGGAGACGACCGCAGGGAGAGAGATCATGACGATCGTGGACGACGCGCTGCACCCGGTGACGGGGCTGCCGGGGCGGCCGCCGCTGCTCGGGCCGCGGGCGCTGCTGGCCTGCACCCGCCAGGTCTGGCTCGACCACGACCGGTGCTGCGCCGACCACAGCGAGAAGGCGACGATGTCGGCGGCCCAGGAGGTCGGCGGGCAGCGGTCCGTCGCCGCGCAGGACGACGTGCTGGCCGCGCTGCGCGCCGCGCACGGTGACCGGCTCCTCGTCGTCGAGGCGCCGACCTGGCCCGAGCGGGTCGTCGCCACGCTCGACGCGCTCGCCGCGGGTCTGCCGCTCGTGTGGCGGCCCGCCCTGCCGGTGGACGAGGAGGGTGGTCGCCGCGGCGCGCCGCACCTGCTGGTCCGGCACGCGCGCCGGGCCGACGGACGGTGGGCCTACCTGCCGGTCGACGTCCGCCACCACAAGGCCCTCACCGGCAGCGAGTCGGCCCGCCCGTGGCGGACGGCCGACCTCGCCTCCCCGTGGCTCGACGGTGCCGCCGACAGCACGCTCGGCACGGGTCGGCCGCGGGAGGACGACGACCTGCGCCTGGCCCACGCGCACCGGGTCCTCGCCGCCACCGGCCACGGCAGCGACGACGGGTCCGCCTGGGCGGCGATCGTCGACCGGGACGGCCGGCTCGTGTGGCGCGACCTCGCCGAGGTCCGTGGCGCCGGCACCGGCGGCTCGTCGGCCGGCCGCAGTCGCCTCGACGCCTACGACGAGGCCTTCGCCGAGCGCCTGCGGGTCGCCCACGCCGCGAGCCGGCACGTACCGGGCGACCCGGCGCTCGTCCCGCTGTGCCGCTCCTACGGGTCCTGCCGCACCTCGAGCCCGTGGCGCGTGCGCGAGCGCGAGGAGCTCGAGGCGGCCGACTCCGTCGTCCTGCTGAGCCGGATGTCGCAGGAGAAGGCCGACACCCTGGAGGCGCTCGGGATCGGCACCCGGTCGCGCCTCGCCGCGCTCACGGACGCCGAGGTCGCGGACCTCGCCGCGCAGGGCTTCGACTGGGTCGCCCCGCACGTGCTGTCCGCGCGCGCGTGGACGTGCGGCGGCGTCGTCGCGCGTCCCGGCTGGCGCGGCGTCGACCGGGCGGACGTCGAGGTCGACGTCGACATGGAGAACTCGGCCGACGGCACCGTGTACCTGTGGGGGCTGGAGGTCTCGTCGCGGACGGACCCGGACCTGGACGGCGTCCTCTCCGCGTGGGCGGACGGACCGGACGACGAGGCCGCTGCCTTCGTCAGGTTCTGGAGCCGGCTCGAGGCCGTGCGCGAGGCGGCCCGCGAGCGCGGGCGCAGCCTGCGCGTCTACTGCTACTACGCCCCGGCCGAGGCCAAGGCGCTGCGCGACCTCGTCACCCGGCACGCCGGCACCGCCGGGGTCCCGACGCGCGAGGCCGTCGAGGCGCTGCTCGGCGGCGAGCAGTGGTGCGACCTCTACACCACGGCGACCCGCCTCGCGTGGCCGTGCGACGGCCTGTCGATCAAGTCCGTGGCCACCGTCATCGGCTTCAGCTGGCACGACGAGGAGCCCTCCGGCGGTGGCTCGCTCCTGTGGCGCCGGGACTACGAGGCCGCGCTCGCGGCCGGTGACGGACCGGCGGCGCAGGGGCACCGGTCCCGGCTGGTCCAGTACAACGCCGACGACCTGCGGGTCATGCGGGCGCTGCGGGACTGGCTCGAGGCGAACGGCCCGCTCGTGCCCTGAGGGGCCGGCCCGCACCGGCGCTCAGCCCGGCGGCGAGGTGTCCCGGACCAGCCAGACCCCGCCGGCGGCCACCTGGACCGGCCGGAACCCGAGCCGGTCGTAGAAGGCCCGGGCTCCGGTGTTCGCCCGGTCCATCGACAGGTGCACGCCGTCCACCCCGGCGTCCCGTAGCGAGGTGAAGAAGGCGCCGAGCAGTCGCCGGCCCCAGCCCTGGCCCTGCGCGGCCGGCAGGAGGTCGACGTGCAGGTGCGCCGGCCAGGCGGCGACCTCGGGGACGAGCATCCGCTCGGGCCGGTGGTGGGCGGCGAGGACGGCGTCGTCCGGCGTCGTCGCGGTGTCCGACGGCGGCGGGCAGCGGCGCGCCGTCGCCGGGATCCACACCTGCCGGTACCAGTCGACGAAGCGCGCCGTGTCGGCCGTGCCGAGGACGTAGCCCAGCAGGCCGCCGTGCCCGTCGTCGACGACGGACGCGAGGTCCGGCTCCGCGACGAGGTACGGCGCCGCCCACACCTCGCCGGGCAGCCGGTCGGACCGGTAGACACCCCGCGCGTCGGCGCCCGCCGCCGCCGTCCGGACGCAGACGTCGTACACCGCGTCGAGGTCCTCGACCCGGTACGGGCGCAGGAACGCCGTCACCGGGCGTCAGCCGACCTGGATGCCGATGAGCGCTCCCACCCCGTACGTGATCCCGGCGGCGAGGACGCCCGCCGCGACCTGCCGCGCCGCCCCGCGGAGGGCGGAGCGGCCGTTGACGACGCCGATCGCGGAGCCGACGGCCACCATGCTCACGAGCGACAGGGCGACCGCGAGCCAGAAGGCGAGCGCGCCGCCGGTGAACAGGTAGGGCAGGACGACGACGGCGGCGCCCACAGCGAACGCCGCGAGGCTGGAGAACGCGGCACCCCAGGGCGAGCCGAGCTCGTCCGGGTCGAGGCCGAGCTCCTCGCGGGCCAGGGTGTCGAGCGCGACGTCCTTGTCGGACATGATCTTGTCGGCGACGACGGCCGCCTGGTCGCGGGTGAGGCCCTTCGCCCGGTAGATGAGCACGAGCTCCTCGCGCTCGTCCTCCGGGTTCTGCTCGAGCTCGGCCTTCTCCAGGGCGATCTCGCGCTCGAACATCTCGCGCTGGCCGCTCATCGACACGTACTCGCCGGCGGCCATGGAGAAGGCGCCGGCGAGCAGGCCGGCCACGCCGGCGAGCAGGACGGCGTCCCGCGAGGCGCCGGAGCCGGCGAAGCCCATGACGAGGGCGGTGTTCGAGACGAGGCCGTCGCTCACGCCGAAGATCGCGGCCCGGAGCGCCCCGGACCGGTCGGGCCGGTGCCACGGCTCGCGCTTGCCGATCTTCCCGTCGTCGGGTCGCTGGGTGCGCAGGGCCTCGAGGGCCCGCGCGTGCCCTCGCTCGTCCTCGGCCATGCCGGGCGCGGCATCCGGGTCGGCGTCGTAGAGGCCGGCGTCGTCCCGCTCGGCCCGCTCGATCGCCGGCAGGACCGCGTCGAGCGACAGGGTCTTCGCGGCGAGCCCGAGCGTCCGGGTCCGCAGCCCGGGGCGCGTCGGGGCAGCGGGGATGGTCGCACCCGCCTCGCGCAGCCGCTGCTCCCAGTGGGCCGCGTGCTTGCGCTCGACCTGGGCGAGCTCGCGGAGCACCTCCGCGCGCTCGCCCTCGGCGGCGTCGGCGAGGGAGTCGTAGAGGAGGGCGGCCTCGCGCTCGCTGGCGAGGAGGTCGCGCCACCGCTTGAGGTCGGCAGAACTGCGTGCACTCACACGTCAGATCGTGTCACGCCCGACGATCGACGACGATCCGACCGCGGGGTCGCGCCTACCCCTTCGCCTCGGCCGCGCGGAGCCGGGCGCACATCGTGCGCAGGATCACCCGGGCCAGGCGCGGGTCGGCGTCGAGGAGCTCGTTGAAGGTCGCCGGGGAGATGGCGAAGACCTTGATGCCGTCGTCACCGACGGTCAGGGTCGCCGAGGCCGGCTGCTCGTCGAGCATCGAGACCTCGCCGAAGTAGTCGCCCGGGCCGAGGGACCGCCGTGCGACGCCGTCGACCTCCACCTTCGCCTCGCCCTCGAGGACGACGCGCAGCCCCGGCGCCGGGTCGCCCTTGTGGACGATCGTGTGCCCGGGGGTGTGGGAGAAGACGGCGCCGGCCTGCGCGATGCGCCGCAGCACGTCCTCCCCGAGCCCGCTCAGCAGGTCGACCTGGCCCAGCCGGCGCCACAGGAGCAGCTCCACGACGTCGCCTCCTCGTTGTCGGTGCGGGGGAGTCTAGGCCGGTCGATCAGCTTCCGGCGATACCCCCCGCGCACCGCCACGGCCGCCGGCCCGCGGCCCGCCCCCCCCCCCCCCCCCCCCCCGCCCCCCGCCCGGGGGGGCCCCGGACCGCCGCCGTCACCGGGGCGGGTTCGTGCAGGTCAGAACGGGCAGGTGGTGCGCCAGTCGGAGATCGCCGTCGTCGTCCCCGGGCCGGGGCAGAGGAACTGGGTGTAGCGGGTGTCGCCGTCGACCCACCGCTTGAGCCAGGAGATCGAGTACTTGGCGATCGTCGTGTTCGAGCTGTTCGGGGCGAAGTGGCTCGCGCCGCGCAGCTCGACGTACGCCTTCTCCGCGTTGGACAGGCTCGTGTAGAAGGGGATCGAGTGCGACGACACGGACGCGACCGAGTCGGACTGCGCGCCGACGACGAGGGTCGGCGTCGTGACCTCCGGCCACGTCTTGTCGAGGTTCCACGCGGTGAGCGGGATCGCCGCCTTGAGGGACGGCCGGTCCTTGGCCGCCTCGAGCGTGCCGCCGCCACCCATGGAGTGGCCCATGACGGCGAGCCGGTTCGGGTCGATCCGGCTCCGGACGCTGCTGCTGCGCGTGAGGTAGTCGAGCGCCGCGAGGAGCTGGTCGCCGCGGGAGGCGGGCTGGTCGTAGACGGAGTTCGTGTCGATCGTGAAGACGACGAAGCCCTGGGACGCCAGTCGCGGCCCGAGCCACGCGATGCTGCTCTGCCGGGCGGTGTAGCCGGGGGAGATGGCGACCGCGCCGAACGTGCCGGCCGTCGTCGTCGTCGGGTAGTAGATCGTGCCGCCGCCGAAACCGGTGACGGACAGGCGCGACACGGTGGTGCTCGTCGTCGCGAAGGAGCCGCGGCTGGCCTCGATGCTCGCGTTCGTGGGGGCCGGACCGCGCTCGTACGGGTTGTCGGCGGCGAGCGCCGGCGTGGTGCCGACGGCGGCGCCGGACACGAGCGCGGTGGACAGGACGACCCCGGCCAGGCGGGACCTCAGAGTTCTCACGGCGGGTGCTCCTCGAGAGGTGGTCCGGTGTGACGCACGCACTCTAGGGATTGCTCTACCAAGTGGTCAATCAATCGAGCCGGAGGTACTGCGACGGCTACCGTCGGTGCCATGGCTCGCGAGACCGACGGGCGGCGGGTGCGCTACGAGCACCGCCGGGAGGAGATCCTCGGCGCGGCGACCGGGTACGCCCTCGAGCACGGCATCGCCGACCTGAGCCTGCGCAAGGTCGCCGCCGCCGTCGGCGTCAGCCACGCGACCCTCGTCCACCACTTCTCCACGCGGGACCACCTCGTCGCCGAGATCGTCGAGCACGCGGTGACCCGGGCCCTCCTGCCACCGCCGGACTACGTCGCCCAGGGCGACAGCCTGGAGGTGACGTGGTCCTACCTGCGCAGCCCCGAGGGCGCCGCGTGGACGCGGCTGTTCCTGTCGATCTCCGGGCTCGCCCTCTACGGCGAGCCCGTCTACGCCGAGGCGCTGCGCCGGTCGCTGCGGGTGCGGACGGCGGCGCTCGCCGACGGCCTGCGCCTCCTCGGCTGCCCGGACGGCGAGGCCGAGGCCTTCGCGACGACGCTGCTGTCCCGGCTGCGCGGCCTGGCCACCGACCTCTACCTCACCGGGGACACCGAGCGGGTCGACGCCGCCTTCGCCGTCCTGCTGTCCGACTCCGCCGAGCGGCGCGAGCGGTGGCGGACCGGCTGACGCCTGCCCGCGCGGGTCGGCCCGCGGCGCGTGAGGATGATCGGCGACCGCTGCACCGACGGAAGGACGGACGATGACGACGACGGACGGGCGGCTGGCCGACCTGGAGTCCGGGCTCGACGCCGGGCGCGACGCCGGCAGGACCGACACCCTCGTCGGCGTCCTGACGACGGCGTTCGACGAGCTCATGCGCGCGGCACCCGACGCCTTCCGGGTGAAGTTCCGCAAGATGGCGGCCGACCCCTTCGCCTTCTACCGGGGCTCGGCGACGGTCTTCTACACCGGCGTCCGCGACCTGCCGGACCCGTGGGTCGACGGGGGACCCGGTGCGCGCGTGTGGGTCCAGGGCGACCTGCACGCGGAGAACTTCGGCACGTACCTCGACTCGTCGGGGCGGCTCGTCTTCGACGTCAACGACTTCGACGAGGCCTACCTCGGCCACTGGACGTGGGACCCGATGCGGTTC